>NZ_VFTL01000069.1:0-9840 GCF_006439385.1 Mesorhizobium sp. B3-1-7 | reverse complement strand
GCCAGCGAGGGCAAGCTCAACGACACATCGGCAGTCGCATTCGCGAACGGTCGTGGCTTCTACAAGCCGTGGGGCGGCAACTGGGCCTTCTGGGCTGGCGGCACCTACAAGTTCAGCGACAAGGCCTCGTTCAACCTTCAGGTGTCTGGTGATCAGTGGAAGGATTACGCGATCGCGGCCAATATTGCCTACACCGTCGTCCCTGGCCTGACGGTCACGCCCGAAGTTGACTACCAGCACGTTGGTTCGGATGCTTTCGACCACGGCAACGTTTGGGCTGGCGCCACGAAGAAGAACGCCGTCGGCGCGATCATCCGCTTCCAGCGCGATTTCTAAGACCAGATATTTCGGGGAGACAGGAGAACCCGGCGGGCAACCGCCGGGTTCTCTTTTTTTGTTTGATGGGTATCGAGATCCAAGAACCGCTGCGCAGTTCGGATGTTGCACCAGCCGTGTATCCGAGGCGCCGTTTGGCGTTCGACCTGATTGCGCCGCAGCGCGGTGGAAAGCTTTAAAAATTCCGGGGAGACGGCGGGGCAGCCGCACCCCGTGATCGAAGTCAAACGTCGGCGAGGTCGCTCAACGCTTCGATCAAAGGCTGGATCTGACTTTCGTAATTCTTCCAGCGCTTCACCGACGATTTGTAGATCGGCTGACGAACCTGCCAGCGGCTGGGCGTGGTGACCGCCCCTTCCCTGTCGAAGAAGCGCAGGCACGCGTCATCCCAAGGCAGGCCGAGATGATCGATGAGCCGGCGCGACTGTGCCTCTTGATCCTCGACGAGCGTCTCATAGCGATTTTCAAAGATACGGCCTGGGAAAACCTCGTTCCAGTGACGCATCAAGCGGTCATATTCCCGATAGTACAGGCCGAGTGCCCGCAGGTCTGCATTGTAGCTGTGTGCCGAGTTGAAGGGGAGGACATAGCATGACACGCAATTGTCGATGGCGTCGCGGCGGCAGTGAATGATGCGCGCATTGGGAAACAGAAGGGCGATAAGACCGATCAGCTCAAAATTGTGCGGCTCCTTGTCGACGACGCGGAGCGCAGCAGGCGCCCGTTCTCTGAGGTAGGACAGATGCTCTTCGGCCAGCGTCCTGGTCAGTTCCGGCGTAAGGGAATTGACGGGCTTGCTCAAATCTTCTGCCGACGATTTGAGGTCGATTGCGTTTGCTACCCGTCTTAGTTTTTCAAGTTCTCCCGCGCCATGAACTCCGGGATGACTGGCCAGGATCTGTTCCGTCAGTGTCGTTCCGGAACGGGGCATGCCAACCACGAACACAGGGAGATCGGAAGGATCGCCAAGGCCGGACGCGGCGGCAAACAGGCCGGGCGTGAAGATTTCAATCATCGAGTCCACGAAACGACGATACTGATCGATGTCGAACCGGTAGCCGGCGGCCTGCTTGGCCTTGTTGAAATGGTCGAATGCTTCCGCATAGCGCTTGAGGTCGTTCTGCACTTTACCGGCGGCGTAGTGAAGGCTCTGCACGGCCTCCGCGTTAAGCTCCCGACGGTCGAGTTCGCGAAGGATCGATTGGAGTTCTGGAGGCTCTTCGGTAAACCTCCGGCTCTGCACGAGCTCGTAGTAAGCAGCCGCTGCGTCGACGCGACGTTCGATCGCCTCTTTGAGATAGGCGCCGGCCTCGTCCATACGCCCAAGACCAGTGAGCGCAGCAGCAATTCCGGTCCGCGCCTTGGGGTGATCACGGTTGATCTTCAGCGCCTTCTCATAAAGCGCCAATGCCAAGTCAGGTTTGTCGAACTGGGTATAAACACGCCCCAAGGCGCACAGGGCCTCCACAAGATCGGGCTGTATTTCCAAGGCATGCTGGATGTATTTGATAGCGGCCGAGAATTCACTCAGCTTCGCATAGGTCTCGCCGAAGCTAAGGTGGTAGTATGGGTTTCCAGGCTCCTCTGCGACCGCACGCGCGAAATAGCGCAGAGCCGCCTCATCGTCATAGCCCAGACAAAGCGTGCCCATGATGTACAGGGCCAACGGATGGTTTGGCGTCCGCGCCAGCACTTCAAGGCATAAGTCCTGTGCTTCACCAAGCCGTTTGGCTTGTTGATGCTCATAGGCTTTCTTCAGCAGCGCGTCATCGGCCTGTGCACGTGCGAAAGAATTTGCCTTCGAGGGACCTGGCTGTGGCGGACTTGCCTGGGGCCATCTGGGCTTCGGCGCAGCGCCGGATTTGAGGTGTTTGGACCAGGCGGGAGGCAGACGATTGTTCATCGCGTCTGCTAGCAATAAGCACCCATGGAATCCAGTCAAAGCTCGGTGAGCAGCGGGCCCGTCGTTCAAATATCCGCGAGATCGCCAAGCGCCTCGATCAGCGGCTGAATTTCGTTTTCATAGTTCTTCCAGCGCTTGACCGACGTCTTGTAGATCGGTTGCCTGACCTGCCAGCGGCTCGCCGTGGTCACAGAGCCCTCCCTGTCAAAAAAGCGCAGGCAGGCGTCGTCCCACGGCAATCCAATGTAATCAATGAGGCGCCGCGATTGTGCCTCCTGGTCGTCGACGAGCATCTCATAGCGACTCTCGAAGATGCGGCCCGGAAGCACCTCGTTCCAATGCCGCATCAAGCGGTCATATTCGCGATAGTAGAGGCCGAGAGTTCTCAGATCATCGCTATAACTGTGATAACCGTTGAAGGGCAGAACGAAACAGGAAACGCAATTGTCGATGGCATCGCGACGGCAGTGAATGATGCGCGCCTTGGGAAAGAGCAAGCCGATAAGGCCGATCAGCTCAAAATTGTGCGGCATCTTGTCGACGATACGCAGCGCGGTGGCGGAACGTTCCGCGAGATAGGACAAATGCTCCCTGGCCAGCGTTTTCGACAGCTCCGGCGTGATCGAATCGACAAGGCCGTTCAACTTTGCGGCCAAGGAGGGCTTAAGGCCGATGGCATTCGCAACCCGTCCCAATTTGGAGAGCTCCCCCGCGCCATAAACATCGGGATGACTGGCCAGGATCTGTTCCGTCAGCGTCGTTCCGGAGCGGGGCATGCCAACCACGAAAACCGGCACTTCGGAAGGATTACCAAAGCTGCGCTCGGCGGCGGCAAACAAACCCGGTGTGAAGAGCTGGATCAGCGCGTCGACCCACCGACGATACCGGTCGATGTCGAATGGTTGAGAGGCCTGTTTCCCCTTCCGGAAATGATCGAAGGCTTCATCATAGCGTTTGAGATCATTCAGCACCTTGCCGGCGGCATGGTGGAGCAGCCGAGCGCCGTCCGGTCCGAGTTTCGCACTGCCAAGTTCACGAAGAATGGAACGAAGTTCTGGAGGCTCGTTGGTGAACTTTCGCGTCTGCGCAAGACGGTAATAGGCGCCCGGCAGGTCGATGCGCCGCTCTATTGCCTGGTTCAGACAGGCGGCGGCTTCATCCATGCGGCCCACGCTGCTCAGGGCATTGGCTAGCCCCACCCTGATCTCGGGATGATCGGGGTCGATTTTTAGCGCTTTCTCGTAAAGCGGCAAAGCCAGATCTGGCTTATCGGAGTCCACATAAGTGCGTCCCAAGGCACAGAGCGCCGCGACAAGATCAGGCTGCAGCTCCATGGCGTATCGCATATGCTCGATCGCCGGCGAGTGTTCGCCGACCTTAAGATAGGCCTCTCCCAAGCTGAGGTGATAATAGGCGTTGCGCGGCTCCTCCGCGATGGCGCGGGCGAAATATTGCAACGCCGTCTCGTCGTCATAACCCAGGCATATGGTTCCCATCATAAAAAGGGCGCGCGGGTAATTCGGCGTGCGCGCCAGAACCTGCAGGCACAGATCCTGAGCCTGCTTCGGACGCTTGGCCTGCTTATGCTCATAAGCCTGCTTCAGCAGCAGGTCGTCGGACTGCGCGCGCGCGTCCGGTCTCGAGGGATTCGCCTGCGGCGATCCGGGCCTGAGCGCCGGAGCGGATGGCTTGGGTACCGGACCGGACTTGATATGCTTGGCCCAGGCGGGCGGCAGACGATTGTTCATAGCACTTCGCTAGCAAAAGAAGCCGCCGGAATCCAGCCCGCGCGAGACCGTGCCTCGCCGACGGGTCCCCTGCCCTGCTTGCACCGGCCGGGGGATCACGCTAGCAAGAACGCCCCTTCCCACGCGAGCTTTTGCCATGCGCCAGCGCCCGTCCCTCACGCCGATCATCGGCGCGCTTCCCACCACGGTTCCGTTCGTCGGCCCCGAGGCGCAGGAGCGCGAGCGCGGGCGGCCTTTCCGCGCCCGCATCGGCGCTAATGAAAGCAGTTTCGGGCCTTCGCCGCGCGTCATCGCCCGCATGGAAAGCGTCGCCCGCGACCAGTGGATGTATTGCGATCCAGACAATTACGAGCTGAAGGTGGCGGCCGCCGCGCATCACAAGGTGGCCGTCGAAAACGTGGTCGTGGGCGAAGGCATCGACGGCCTGCTCGGCCTGGTGGCGCGCATGTATGTCGGCCCTGGCGACGCCGTGGTCACCTCGCTCGGCGCCTATCCCACCTTCAATTTCCACATCGCCGGCGTCGGCGGCCGCCTGGTGACGGTGCCCTATGCCAACGACAAGGAAGACCTGGACGGGCTCCTCGCCAAGGTCGCCAGCCAAAAGGCGCCGCTGGTCTATCTCTCCAATCCCGACAATCCGATGGGAAGCTGGTGGGAGGCGCCGGATGTCGTCCGCTTCATCGAAGCGCTGCCGGAAACCACCATGCTGGTGCTCGACGAGGCCTATGGCGAGCTGGGACCCGCCTCGGCGCTGCCGGCGATCGATGTCACGCGGCCGAACGTCATCCGCATGCGCACCTTCTCCAAGGCTTACGGCCTGGCCGGCATACGCTGCGGCTACGCCGTCGCGGAGGCGGAGGTGATCCGCGACTTCGAAAAGATCCGCAACCACTACGGGGTCAGCCGCATGGCGCAGATCGCCGGTCTCGAGGCGCTTGCCGACCAGGACTATTTGCGCTCGGTGGTGGCGCGCGTGGCGGCAGGGCGCGAGCGCATTTCAACCATCGCCAGGCAGAACGACCTCAAGCCGCTGCCCTCGGCGACCAATTTCGTCACCATCGACTGCGGCCGCGACGGCGCCTTCGCGCTGAAAGTGATGCAGAACCTTTTGTCGCGCGACGTGTTCATCCGCAAGCCGATGGCGCCACGGCTCGACCGCTGCATAAGGGTCAGCGTCGGGCTCGACCACGAACTCGACATCTTCGCCGAGGAACTGCCGGGCGCCCTGGCAGCGGCGCGAGGTAATTAAATTCCATCGCATCTGACGGCGTCCGGCCTGTTGCCTTTGGCTGGCCCTGTGCCAGATTCCGGCAAGATGCATGGAGCGTAAGCGATGCTGGTCGAGCAGCGGGCCGTTCGGGCGCGCATTTCCGGCAGGGTTCAAGGTGTGAGCTACCGTGTCTGGACGCGCGGCGAAGCCATGCGCCTCGGACTGACGGGTTGGGTGCGCAACGAGCGCGACGGCTCGGTCGCCGCGCTGATTGCCGGCGCCGATGCCGCTGTCACGGCGATGATCGAACGCCTGTGGCAAGGGCCGCGGGGCGCGCTCGTCTCGAAGGTCGAGATCGAGGAAGCGTCCGACGCCGCGCCCGTGGATTTCAGGATCATCGTCTAGTCTCATTTCGCCTCCGCGAGCCAGGGCGGGCGATAGCATATGAGGTATCTTGAATTAATTGAACGTTCGTTTTATTAAATGCTGCTGGAGGCGAACATGGCGCGCACCACAGGTTCCGACGGGGAAAAAACCGAAGCGGCCGTCCGCGAGGCGGCGGTCAGCCTGATCGCCCGCCTCGGCTACGAGGCGATGTCGATGCGGCAGCTGGCGGCGGAGGTCGGCGTGCAGGCGGCCGCGCTCTATCGGTATTTCCCAACCAAGGAGGACCTTCTGTTCACGTTGATGCGTGAGCATATGGAAGGCCTGCTCAAGGCTTGGGACGCGGCGCGGCCGGCGAGCGCTGATCCGGTCACCCGCCTTGCCGCCTATGTCGAGAACCACATCGCCTTCCACATAGAGCGGCGTCACGCCACCCATGTCTCCAATATGGAATTGCGCAGCCTCTCGCATGAAAGGCTGACGCAGATCCTCAAGATGCGCACGACCTATGAGAAGGAGCTGCGCACGATCCTGCGCGACGGCGCCGAGGCCGGTGTCTTTCAGGTCGACGATACCGGGCTCACCGCCATGGCGCTGATCCAGATGATGACCGGCGTCATCGTCTGGTTCCGGCCGGGCGAGCGGCTGTCGATCGCTGAAGTCACGGCATCATATCTTTCGATGACAATGCGCCTGGTCGGCGCGACAATCAGCCATGGCACCGCGCGTCCTTCCGGGCGCGCCAGGGACGCCGTGGCACTCTGATACAGGCATGATCTCCGCGAAGACCGGGCATGCGCAGGGAGGAACGGCATGTACACGAATACGCTGAACTTCGGACTTGATCCCGACATCGAGGCGCTGCGCGATACCGTGCGGCGCTTCGCCCAGGACAGGATCGCGCCGATCGCGGCCGAGATCGACCGCTCCAACGAGTTCCCCGCGCATCTGTGGGTCGAGCTCGGCGCGCTCGGTCTGCTCGGCATCACCGCCGATCCTGATTTCGGCGGAACCGGCATGAATTATCTCGCGCATGTCGTGGCGATGGAGGAGATTTCGCGCGCATCGGCCTCGGTCGGCCTCTCCTACGGCGCGCATTCGAACCTCTGCGTCAACCAGATCAACCGCTGGGCCACCCCGGCGCAGAAGGAGAAGTACCTGCCTGCCCTTTGCTCGGGCGAGACGGTCGGCGCGCTGGCGATGTCGGAACCAGGCGCCGGCTCGGACGTGGTGTCGCTCAGGCTGCGTGCCGAAAAGCGCAACGACCGCTATGTGCTCAACGGCTCGAAAATGTGGATCACCAACGGCCCCGACGCCGGAACGATGGTGGTCTATGCCAAGACCGATCCGGACCGCCATTCGCGCGGCATCACGGCCTTCATCGTCGAAAAGACGATGGCCGGCTTTTCAGTCGCGCAGAAGCTGGACAAGCTCGGCATGCGCGGCTCCAACACCGGCGAGCTGGTGTTCGAGAATGTAGAGGTGCCGTTCGAGAATGTGCTGCATGAGGAAGGGCGCGGTGTCGAGGTGCTGATGTCGGGGCTCGACTATGAGCGCGCGGTGCTCTCCGGCGGGCCGATCGGGCTGATGGCGGCCTGCCTCGACGTCGCTGTGCCTTACGTGCATGAGCGCAAGCAGTTCGGCCAGCCGATCGGTACGTTCCAGCTGGTGCAGGGCAAGCTCGCCGACATGTACTCGACGATGAATGCCGCGCGGGCCTACGTCTATGCGGTGGCCGCCGCCTGCGACCGCGGCGAGACCTCGCGCAAGGACGCCGCAGGCTGCGTGCTCTTCGCCGCCGAAAAGGCCACGCAGATGGCGCTCGACGCCATCCAGTTGCTCGGCGGCAATGGCTACATCAACGACTATCCGACGGGGCGGCTGCTGCGCGACGCCAAGCTCTACGAGATCGGCGCCGGCACCAGCGAGATCCGCCGCTGGCTGATCGGGCGCGAGATCATGGCGGAGGGGGTGTGAAGTGACGACGCTTCAAACCCAGATCTCCCCCGCCTCCGACACCTTCCGCGCCAACGCCGAGCGTATGCGCGCGCTGGTCGCCGACATCGCCGAGAAGGCGGCAGGCGTCGAGCGCGGCGGCTCCGATGAGGCCCGCGAACGGCACGTCTCACGCGGCAAACTTTTGCCGCGCGAGCGGCTGGCGCAACTGCTCGACACCGGCTCGCCCTTCCTCGAGGTCGGCCAGTTCGCGGCATGGTCGATGTATGGCGAGGACATTCCGTCGGCGGGCATCATCACCGGCGTCGGCCGCGTCGAAGGCCGGGAAGTGATGGTCGTCGTCAACGACGCCACGGTGAAGGGGGGCACCTATTATCCGCTGACGGTGAAGAAGCACCTGCGCGCGCAGGAGATCGCGCTGCAGAACAATTTGCCTTGCGTCTATCTGGTCGACAGCGGCGGCGCCAACCTGCCCAACCAGGACGAGGTGTTTCCCGACCGCGAGCATTTCGGCCGCATCTTCTACAACCAGGCCAACATGTCGGCGGCCGGCATCCCGCAGATCGCCTGCGTCATGGGTTCGTGCACGGCGGGCGGCGCCTATGTGCCGGCGATGTCGGATGAGACGATCATGGTGCGCAACCAGGCGACCATTTTTCTCGGCGGCCCGCCGCTGGTGAAGGCCGCGACCGGCGAGGATGTCAGCGCCGAGGAGCTCGGCGGCGCCGATGTCCACACCAGGCTTTCCGGCGTCGCCGACCACTACGCCATGGACGACGAGCACGCCTTGGCCATTTGCCGGCGCATCATCCGGAACCTGAATCGCAACAAGGCCGTAAGCCTGAATTTGCAGAAGCCGATTCAACCGCTTTACGATCCGCGGGAACTCTACGGCGTCGTGCCGACGGATCTGCGCCAGCCCTATGACGTGCGCGAGGTGATCGCGCGTCTCGTCGACGGTTCGGAGTTCGACGAGTTCAAGCAAAACTACGGCACGACTTTGGTCACCGGCTTCGCGCATCTGCACGGGATGCCGATCGGCATCATCGGCAACAACGGCGTGCTGTTTTCCGAAAGCGCGCTGAAGGGCGCGCACTTCATCGAGCTCTGCTGCCAGCGCGGCATTCCGCTGATCTTCCTGCAGAACATCACCGGCTTCATGGTCGGTCGAAAATACGAGGCCGGCGGCATCGCCAAGGACGGCGCCAAGCTGGTGATGGCGGTCGCCACCGCGAAGGTGCCGAAGCTCACCGTGATCATCGGCGGTTCCTTCGGCGCCGGCAATTACGGCATGTGCGGCCGCGCCTATTCGCCCCGCTTCCTGTGGATGTGGCCTAACGCGCGTATCTCGGTGATGGGCGGCGAGCAGGCGGCGACGGTGCTCGCCATGGTCAAGCGCGAGGGCATCGAGCGCAAGGGCGGTGAATGGAGCGCCGACGAGGAAGCGAAGTTCAGGAAGCCGATCCTGATGAAATACGAGCATGAGGGCCACCCGCTCTACTCCTCGGCGCGGCTCTGGGACGACGGCATCATCGATCCGGCCAGGACCCGTGAAGTGCTGGCGCTCAGCCTTTCGGCGGCGCTCAATGCCGGCATCGAGGAGACGAAATTCGGCGTGTTCAGGATGTGACAATGGGCGCTCCCGGCGACAGGATCCGCATCCACACAGGCGACATCACCAGGCTCGCAGTCGATGCCATCGTCAACGCCGCCAATTCATCGCTGCTGGGTGGCGGCGGCGTCGACGGCGCCATCCATCGCGCGGCAGGGCCGGAGCTGGTCGCCGAATGCCGCATGCTGCATGGCTGCAAGACCGGTGACGCCAAGCTGACCAAGGGCTACCGGCTGCCGGCGCGCTATGTCGTCCACACGGTGGGGCCGGTCTGGCAAGGCGGCGGCAAGGGCGAGGCGGAGCTGCTCGCCTCCTGCTATAGGCGTTCGCTCGAAATCGCCCGCGACCATGGCTGTCGCACCATCGCCTTCCCGGCGATCTCGACCGGCATTTACCGCTTTCCCAAGGACGAAGCGACCAGCATCGCCGTGGGCACGACAGCCGACTTCTTGCGACAAAACACGGTGCCGGAGGTCGTTACTTTCTGCTGCTTCGACGACCAGATGGCGGAGTTATATCGGCAGGCCGTTGCGGCCATTGGGGAGAGCTGATCTTGGAGCAAAAGGCTCAGTACAGGCAAATTCAGATGATCAGCTGGAGAGGCTGGCGGGACAGCGCCCCCCTCTGTCCTGCCGGACATCTCCCCCACTAGGGGGGAGATTGGCAGCTTTGGCGCAGCCGCTCTCTTTTC
>NZ_VFTL01000068.1:0-11268 GCF_006439385.1 Mesorhizobium sp. B3-1-7 | reverse complement strand
CCCGAAAAGCGCCCGGTCACCCAGCCGCCGATCGCAATGATCGCCAGGATCGCCGCGCCGGCGATGATGCCGATCAGTATGGAATATTCGACCATGGCAGCGCCGTTTTCATCGTCGCGGAACTGCCGGGTCATCGTCATGAGCTTCTTCATGCCAATTCTCCCTTTGGAGGTTTGAACCCGACGAGACGAGCCTAAGGATGAACCCCATACCCAAGCATCCCCCGTCACGTTCAATCCTAGGTCGCGCGAAAAAGCAGTGTCAAACGGATTAACGGAAGCTTAACCTTTCAATACTCGATCTGAAGCTCTCTCAATTTCGACAAAGGCTTGATTCGCCTCATTTTTCAAGTCTCCTTAACCATTCATTCACAATTCGGCCACGGTTAGGCCTTTTTGCGGATGAGTTAGAGTTCGTGCATAATTCTTTATATCTAATGGCTTAGGGGCATTGTCGCCTTTTCCGCGCCAAAGGTCCTAGGACTTTAGTCTGGAGCCTAAAGATTGGCCCGAAATAGTTATGTGGCATCATCGCCACTTTTTTAACTATGTCGCAAGTAATTGCCGGTGCTTTGCCTCGCGCCGCTTGTGCCCCTCGTGGTTAACGCTTAGTTTCCAGGTCGGGGAAATTAGAAGGGGCGGGTGGCATGTTGGGTCGCTTCATCAAAGGGCCGGGTGAGCAGAGTGCTCCGCAATCGTCGCAGGCGCCCGTGGTTACGAATGGCGCGGTAGTCGTGCAGCCGGCCCAGGCCGAACCAGTGTCCGACGATTTTCTGTCGCTCAAGGTCGATCTGCATCGGCATCTCATAGACAGGTTCAATCTGACCGCCCTTGAAAACGCCTCCAAGGACGAGATCTTGAATGAGATCCGGCCGATCGTGCGCGAATTTGTGCGCGGCAGAAATGTTCCGCTAAACGCACGCGAGCTGGATCAACTGACAAGCGACACGGCCGACGAGATGCTAGGTCTCGGCCCGATTGAACCGCTACTCAAGGACGATTCAATCGCCGACATTCTGATCAATACTCACAACCACGTCTTTATTGAGCGTCGCGGCGTGCTTGAGGAGACCTCGATCCGCTTTCGCGATGAGGCTCATCTGCTGCGCATCGTCAATAAAATCGTCTCAGCCATCGGCCGACGGGTCGATGAATCCGCGCCAATGGTCGACGCGCGCCTCGAAGACGGGTCGCGCGTCAATGTCGCCGTGCGACCGGTCTCGGTTGACGGTCCACTCGTCTCCATCCGCAAATTCTCCAGAAATCCCTATTCGCTTGAACGCTTGATGGCCTTCAACTCGATCCGCCAGCCCATGATTGATCTGCTGCGGATCGCCGTCCAGGCGCGTAAATCGATCCTGGTTTCAGGTGGCACCGGCAGCGGCAAAACCACGCTGCTAAATGCTCTGTCGAGTTATATCCCGGCCAAGGAACGACTGATTACCATCGAGGATGCGGCGGAATTGCAATTGCAGCAGCCGCATGTCGGTCGCCTCGAAACGCGCCCGCCCAATGTCGAGGGTAAGGGCGAAGTCCGCCAACGCGAGTTGGTCAAGAACGCGCTGCGCATGCGCCCCGACCGCATCATCGTCGGCGAGGTGCGTGGTGAGGAAGCCTTCGACATGTTGCAGGCCATGAACACCGGTCACGAAGGCTCGATGACAACCATCCACGCCAACACGCCGCGCGATGCGCTGTCGCGTCTAGAGCAGATGGTCGGCATGGCTGGCCTGCCGATGACTCAGGAATCGATCCGCGCCCAGATTGCATCGGCCATCGACATCATTGTGCAGACGCAGCGTCTAGCCGATGGCGGCAGAAGGGTTATTTCCGTCTCGGAACTGACCGGCATGGAGGGGAACGTTGTCCAACTCCAGGAACTCTACCATTTTGTTCGCCGCGAGATAGCGGCAGACGGACAGATCATCGGCGAGTTTCGCGCGACCGGCATTCGCCCGCGCTTTGCCCAGGAAGCGGCAACGCTCGGCCTGCACTTCGCCAAGGACGCTTTCAACCCGCAGGTCCCGCTCTGATGATAAGCAGCGAGACGCTTATCTACTTCGTCTACGTGCTGGCGGCAGCGTCAGTCATTTTGGCTGCCGAAGCGCTCTATGTCACTTATGTGAAAGGCCGCGATCGCACCGGCACGATAAATCGGCGGCTCAAGCGCCTTGAGGATGAAGCTCCTGCAGAAAAAACCCTGCAGGGTCTGTTGCGTGAACGAGGGCTGACCGAGTCTGGCGACTATATTTTTGGAGCGGTTGCGCTCAACAGGCTCTACACCCAGTCGGGCATAACCGGAAATCCGCTGACATTCGCCGCGATCTTCATCCTGGCCGGACTGATTGTAGCATTGCTTTTGAAATTGCTGGCGGGAGCGTCGTTGCTTCCAGCCTTGGCTTCCTTTGCATTTGTAGGATTTGTCTTGCCTCTGCTATTTCTCCGCCGGGCTCGCAACAAGCGAATCTTGAAGTTTGCGCGCCAATTGCCAGACGCTCTCGATATGATCGTGCGCTCTCTGCGCGCCGGTCATCCGGCCTCGGTGGCGATTGGGTTGGTTGGCCGCGAAATGCCTGATCCGCTCGGCACCGAATTCGGCATTGTCGCCGACGAGGTCACTTTTGGGTTGAGCATAGAGCAGGCGGCACGAAAGCTATCGGAGCGTGTCGGCTTCGAGGGGCTGCATCTTCTATCGGTGTCTCTGTCCATTCAGTCCAAGACAGGCGGCAATCTCACGGATATCCTTGCCAACCTGTCCAAGGTTCTGCGCGAACGGCAAAAGCTTCGGTTGAAAATCAGGGCACTTTCAGCCGAGGGACGCTTTTCGGCGTGGGTCATCTCCCTGTTTCCAATAGTCATGTTCGCTATTCTCGCGTTGGTTGCCCCGAGCTACTACGGGAAGGTCTGGGGCAACCCCCTCATCTTTCCGGTGTTTACGATCTTTGGCGTATGGGCACTGCTCGGCGACTTGATCATGTACCGTATGGTCAACTTCGATTTTTGATTGGAGCGGAACATAGACATCTTGTCGAACATCTTGGGTTCCGAGGTTCTCGTTTCCCTTTTGGTATTTGCGGCTGCCGTGGCGCTCTTTCTGTTTGGCGCATTCGTTTTTTTGCCCGCTTTTCAGACGCGAAAGCTGGTCACCGAAAACTTGATATCGGAAGGAATCATCAATCGGCGCTCCTTGGGCGCACAGGAGCAGCTGGTCAAGATTTCGGCTCAGCGACCTGTCGATGCCTATTTCCGCGCGCTGGAGAAGGAGCGCGGTGAGCCAAATGCCCTTGAGGCCCGATTGTTTCGTGCCGGCTTCTACCACGCGAGCGCGCCGGCTCTTTACACCTTGTCGAGAATTGGCGCAGTCGCCATTGCTTTTCTCGGCTGCTACATCCTGTTGGCAATGGTGTTGCCGCCGAAAATACCAGGCTTTGTTTCGTTGGCCGGAGCCGCGCTGTTCGGATTGGCTTGCCTTGTTATTCCAAGCATTGCGCTCGACCGCTTCGAGAACGCCCAAAAACGGACGTACCGTCGCGGCTTTCCCGATTTCATGGATATGATGATCACCTGTGCGGATGCCGGGATGAGCCTGGAGGCGGCAGTCGAGCGAGTAAGCAACGAAATGGCCGGCACGCATAAATGGCTGGGTGTTCAACTCGCGATCATGAATCTGCAACTGCGCGCCGGCAAATCTCTTCGCGATTCTTTGCGAGAACTCGCCGATCGTATCGGCTTGGAAGAAGCTAGGGCTCTGGCGGTGCTGTTCCGGCAATCAGAGGAACTTGGCACCAGCCTCACCGAAGCGTTGCGCGTCTACAGCGATGAAATGCGGACACAGAGAATCCTTCAGGCGGAGGAACGTGCCAACGTGCTGCCGGTCAAAATGATGATCCCGCTGGGCATTTGCATCTTCCCCGTGGTGTTGATGATCGTCCTTCTGCCGGTGATCATTCGCATGAGGGGCATTTTCTTCTGATCGGGCATATGATTAAGTTCTAAAATTGAGTCGGAGGGCTCCTTGGAGCACAAAATTACAACGCCGATGCGCATCGCTGCTGCAGCCAGCATGCTGCTGGTCCTGCTTGCTGGTTGCCAGTCGACCGATAGCAACAGCACAGGTGTCGTGCGCACCAATGAGCCTGCCAAGGGTGATTATACCGCCTTCGGCGATGCCTTCGATGGGCTGAAGACGGTCAGCGACGTCGACTACTACGCCTCGGACCAGGCGGTCACCGAGGCCAAGACGCAATTCCGTTCCGAAAATTACGGCAATGCCGGTGCGTTGTTCTATAAGGCTACGCGGTTGGCCCCCAATGACGGTGTCGCCTGGCTGGGCCTTGCCGCTTCCTGCGACCGTATCCGCCGCTTTGATCTGGCCGACATGGCCTATGGTCGCGCCTACCGGCTGCTCGGCGCGACACCGGAATATTACAACAATGTCGGCTATTCGTACCTCTTGCGCGGCAAGCTGCAGGAAGCGCGCACGAACTTCCTCAAGGCCTATGAGCTCGCGCCCAACGATCCGACGGTGGCCAACAATCTGAAGCTGCTATCGTCCAGTGTGCGGAACATCGAGCGGTCATGAGCCTTTTGCTTGCTGCCTCGCTTCTGCTGAAGGCGGTTGCCATCCCGCTACTCGCGAGAGTGGCTTGGCTTGACTTCACCACGCAGAAGATATCGAACCGTGATGTGCTGCTGTTGCTATGCCTAGGACTGGGAGCATTGCAGCTTGTCTCGGTGCTGACCGGGTCGTGGTGGGACATGGGCCTCAGCGCACTCGGTGGGCTCTTGCTGCTCGTTGCGCTCTTCCCGTTCTGGATCCTGCGCAAGGTGGGCGCCGGCGACGTGAAATTGATGGCTGCCATGCCCTTTCTAATCGGCGGCGACGGTCTGGTGGTTTTCACTCTGTTTCTGCTGGTTTTCGCGGTCGCTATAGTCGTGCTCGTGAAGAACCCATTCGTGCTGCCGGCAGGCGCGTTCCGCCTCTATGTCCAGCATATGGATCGTAAGGGAGTGGTGCCATTCGGCGTGCCGATCTCGGCGGCCGCCATCTGCACTATCGCTTTGCAAATGTATCACGCGATTCTCGTGGCAACGAGTTCTGGAATCTTGGAGCAGCTTAATTAGGCCCTGTTTCGAGGTAGAGGCAGCGTGAACTGAAGGAATGTGCTTCAGAGTAACTCGGCCGGGGGAAAAGGATGGCAGGGAATGAAAGGGTCGATTTTCCAGCGCTTTCTGACTCTTCTCGGGAAAGTTCCACAATCCCATCCGCCAATCAGATGCGGATGATCCGCCTCGCACCTGGCTGTTCGGCGCCGGGGACTGATTTTGATGAGCGCATATAGCCGATACTTGGTGGTTATACTCGTCACCATCGGGCTAGCCGTGCTTTCCGACGCCATCCTATTGCAACGATCGGCTATTTATCTCGCATCTGGAACTGCGGCGGTCGCGGCGCAGGGCGTTGTCTTAGGCGCGATGTTGTTGGGCTTATCCAAACTGCTCTATCAGGCCATGCGCCGTGCGACTGGTGCACTTCGAGATACTTTGATGAGAGTATCGGAAGGGCTTCAGAGCGTCGGTATCTTCCTGATGCTGTTGTTCATCCTTCAGCCCGCCAGCGGCCTGTACATGTTTCTCGCGGCCGCTAATCCACATCCGCTGATGGACGGAGCTATGGCAGCAATGGACCGGTCAATTGGGTTCAACTGGCTGGCCGTGGTCGAGGCAGCAAATTCGTCCCCGTTGTTGGCCTCAATTCTTGTGGCCAGCTATGCCTCTGTCCTCTATCAGGTGCCGCTGGTGCTGATATTCCACGCCTCGACGGGTGGCCAGGCTCGGTTCTTCGAATTTGCGGCCACGTGGGTCGTGGCCTTATTTATGACTACCACAATGTCAATGCTGATCCCGACCGCCGGAGCCTATTCCTATTACCAGCCGCAGGCGTCGTCCTATAGCCATTTCACGGCGTTTGGCGGGTTGGCGCACTTGGAAACCCTTCATCAGCTTCGCTCGCTAGTCCCCTACGAATTCACCGTGGGCAAGCTAGTCGGACTGATTTCCTTTCCGTCATTTCATACATCTCTCGGCATTCTGATCGTCTTTGCCCTTCGACGCACATTCCTTTTCTGGCCGGCCGTGCTGGTCAATGCTGCAATGATCGCTGCCACCATTCCAGAAGGCGGCCATCATTTCATGGACGTCATTGGTGGGGCTGTTGTAGCCGTCATCTCGATCGGCTTAATCCGTTGGATCGGCAAAGAAGCCGACACCTTGAGAGAGCTCAAGTCAGCGTGATTTTGGTAGCTGCCCCTCAAAACCCCGCCGTCGATTTCTCCACCAGCTTCAGCTGGCCCTTCTCCACCTTGAAGAAAGGCATCGACCTTTGGCTCGAGCCGTCGCTGCGGAAGCGGAAGAGGCCGGTCGAGCCGCGGAAGCCGGTCGTGTTCTCCAGCACCTGCTTGTTGAAGCCGTCGGGGCCGGCCGAGCTCGCTATGCCCGCGCTCAGCGCCACCATGTCGTAGGCATAGGCCACGTTGACGTCCGGCTGGTACTTGTAGGTCGCCTTGAAGCGGTCGGCGATCGGCCCGGTCTCGCCCTCGTCGAGCGTCGCGATATAGGCGCCCTCATAGAGCGGATCCATCGGCCGCTCGAGCCAGCGGTCGGTGCCGACGAGCGTCACCGCCTTGCCGGGAATGCCTTTTGCCTTCAGCGCGGCGAGCACGGCGATAGGGCTGCCGTCGCCGCAGGCGACGACCACGGCGTCGGGCGCCTCGACCAGCGAGCCCATGTCGGACACCACCTTGGCGCCGCCATCCGTCGCCGAATAGGGCAGCGTCACCGCAAGCGTGGCGCCATAGATGCTGAGCGCGTTGGCGACACGAGATTCGATGGGGCTCGAATCCGCGCCCGAAGGCACCATCAGCACGAATTTCCTGGCGCCCTTGCTGGCGATCGCCGCCGCGCCCGCCGCGGCGCTGTCGGCTTCGCTGAGCCTTACGGAATAGATGCCGGGGCCGCCGGCGAAATTGTCGGCCAGCGCCAGCACCGGCGGCCGCTTCGAGCCGGAGAGCTTGGCAAGGTGTTGCGCCGCCGCGAGCTCGGACGGTCCGATGACGACCTTCGCCGTGCCCGACGTGATCGCCTTCACCGCGAGGTCCTTGGCGTAGCCGCTGTCGCCGCGCGTATCCTCGATCGTTAGCGTCAAAAGCTTGTCGCCGAGGTCGGCCATCGCCAGCCGCGCGCCGTCATACATCTTCCGGCCGTTCTCGCCCGTGCTGCCGGGTGCCGAAAGCGGCAGCAGCATGGCCACCTTGGTCGGTCCCGCGCCGAGCGTCAGCTGGGCCTTGGCGGCGGCGGCCGAGGTCGAACCGCCCGAGGTCGCGGTGCTCAATGCTGAACTGCCCGGGGTCGAACCGCTTGCCTGCTGGGCGGGCGCCGCCGGAGCGCCAGCCTGGCCCGCGGGTGCTGCAATCGCCGCTGGATCGAGCACATCCGACGCGCCGCTCTTGGACTGGCATCCGCACAGCGCCGCGACGAGCCCCAGAGCGATCGCCCCCAATGCATGTCGCCCAAAAGTGGTCCCGGTTTTGGGGAGACGACATGCATCCGACAAAGACCTGAACCGCGCCGCGCCGATCCGTTTCGGCGCGGCGCGCTTCAGGTCCGGATCGTGTCGCTCAAGTTTCATGATGCTTCCATCCATGTGCCGCCAGGTATTTGCCCCGGTCTGTCTTCAACCGACCTTACCGTCTTGCTTGCTTGGCCGTCCCGTGATTCTTGCGTCATGGTTTAGCCATCGAAGAGCCGCGCTCTCAGCGCCTGTATCGCCCTTGCTTGCGCCGGGCTGCGATATTGGGCGCATTTCATGTAGCGCGGCCCGGGCACGAACGATCGGCGCACGCAGACGCGTTTCTCCTGGCCGGTAATGGCGCCGTCCATGGAAGCGTCGGAGAAGCCGATCGTCGAGACGTCGGAGAATCCGATCGTCGCCACCGGCAGCGGCCCGGCCACCTCGAGGCCTTCCCGTGCCAGGATTGCCCGTGCGCGCTGGCAGTAGTTGACCGAGCGGACCGAGAAGCGGGTTTCCCCGTGCCCGGCCCGGTACTTCATCACGGTGGTGCAAAGATCGCCCGCGGAGAGCCTATTTGCCTGCGCCAGATATTTGACGCCGAGCGCGATATTGGTGGCGGGCTCGCCGAGCTCGTCGAGCGAACCGTGAAAGCCGAGCATCCGCGCCGTTGCCGGCATCACCTGCATCAGGCCGACTTCGCCATCGGCGCCGCGCACGCCAGGATCGAAGCCGCTTTCGATCTCCATCACCGCATGCGCCAGCACCGGCTCGAGGCCGTAGAGCAACGCTTGGCAGGTCGCGAATGCCTTGAATGTCTCGCGGGTCCGCTCCGGCGCCGCAGCGCAGTGCGCCGGCCGCGCCCTCAGCGGCTGCGGCCGTTCCAGCCAGTTGGCGTGGACGGATGTTTGACCGAGACCGAGCAAGGCAATCGCCAAAGCAATTCCAGGAAAAGTGCGTAGCGGTTTTCCGTTCGGAATTGCGTCAAAACAAGGAGATAGATCGTTTCGCCGTTTCCGTGAAACGATGAAACGATCTAGCGCGATCGCCTTCGGCAATTTTCCGTCAGCCGCCATCGCAGCCAGTCGGCGTCCGCTTGCCCGTCAGCTCAATGCATGTATTCGACCATGCGGTCGTGGAAGCACTCGCATTTGTTGAGCGTGTCTTCGTCCTTGTAGTTCGTCTTGAGATAGCCATAGGCCATGCCGCAGGCGACCTTGGCTTCCGAGGCCCAGACGAAGGCCGGACGCGACGAGTTGATCCATTCCGGACTGTTGGCGACGGCGACCGATTCGTCCATCAGCTTCACCACATGGTCCTTGAGCTCGACCATGTTGTCGGTCAGCACCAGGTCCGATGTGCCGACGGTGCGGCAATAATTCACCGCCGGCTCGCCGATGATGTCGGCGGCGAAGCCCGTCGACCCGGCCAGCAGCAGCGCCGCGGCCGAAGCCAGCAATCTTGCGGAATGTTTCATGTAAGCCCCTCTTCGAATTGCGAATTCATGGTTCGCTAATGCATAGCACGACAGTGTGGCTGCGCATAAGTGCTAAATGGTGACAGTGTGCTTCGCATGCGCGCTGTCGTCGTAAAGGATGTTGATCGTGTTGGTGGTCGTCGGTCCGTTCTGCAGCATAGCGACGTCTACGAAATTGCTACCCGAACCGCTGCTGTCCACGCTCAGCGTCTTTGTCGTGGTGTCGTAGTGCACGTAGTTGCTGAGGGCGACATTGTCCGCCTTGTCGAACAATGCTGTCAGGTCGATCTGGTCTCCTTCACCCTTGTTGTAGTCGGTGATGAGATCCTTGATGTTCAGCTCGAGGTGATCGAGTTTGAACGTATCGGCGCCGGTGCCGCCGGTAAGCATGTCTGCCCCTGCGCCGCCGATAAGGAGGTCGTTGCCCGCCCCGCCAACGAGGGTGTCGTTGCCGGCTCCGCCTGCAAGATAATTGTCTCCGGAGTTGCCGTACAGATGATCATCGCCAGAGCCGCCGATCAGCCCTTGGATATTGGTGAGTGTGTCTCCAGCCGCGTCGCCGCCGCCGATAGTGCCTGGCGCCGGATTGTTTAAATCTGCCGGTGCGCCCGAGGCAGACCCGTTGTCGGCGAGATGGATCGAGACTGCCCCGAGGCTGCCGGTGTAGTCGACGATATTCAGTGTCCCGCCAGCGCCGTCAAATTGGTCGGTACCGCTCCCGCCGTGGAAAACATCGTTCGCTGCCGTGCCGACGAAGTGGTCGTTGGGCGTAGCCCCGCCAGCCGAGGTGACGTCGAAGCTCGTACTGACAGAATCGTTATCGCCGTCTTTGCCGCCCACGTTGACAGTGAAATGCATGTCGCCAGCGGGATGGGATTCCGAGTAGGACAACGTCGAGAACGACACCTTGATGTCGTTGGTTTTACCTGGTTCATCAACTCCCGTCAGTGTCGCAGATGTAATACTTGTCAAGCCGTTAGCCGTCAGATCGGCTTGCGTGATGGTAAGATAAGCGGTTGTTGAATCGATCGTCTTCGGTATCGTAACGGTTGTTATGCCATCAGATATCGTCACATTTATCACGCCTACATTGTCCACGTCGGCAATTTTCAGGCTGAAATTGGATAGCGGGCTGGGAAAATCCATCTTGAAACTGTCGTTGACGTCGAAGGTCGGATTTCCAAGTCCGAATGCATGGCCACCGGGCTCTGAATTATCCGTATACGCGTTGAAGTTGGCCGTAGCTGCTGACCCGGTATCATCCGTCAAAGCAGTCAGTTGCACGACACCGAAGTCATAATTTCCGGTCGGCGAATTTGCGATGCTGGTAGCCAGATCGATCGTTGTCGACGTTCCAGGCCGTACCGCCGACTGGATGACATCGTAGGTGCCATCGAGATGGAGCTGTACGGTAAAGATCTGCGTCCCGTCGGGAGCGAGGATGTTGACCGAGGAGCCTCCAGAAGCACTGGTTGTCCAGCCCGTCGGCAAGCCCGTGATGCTGGAGATCGTCAGCGATCCAAGGCCATCTGCTCCCGTATCGTACTGCAAAACGCCCTTTAAATCCCCGACCTCGTTTGAAAGATAGGCGTTGGTCACAGTCCCAAACTGGGGGCCATCGTCGTAGAACTGCAACGCCAGCCCGCCCGCCGACGTCGCCGACGCCGTGTCCAGATCGCCATCCGTCGCCGTCGCCGTCACATACACCGTGTTCGACAGCGTCAGCAGGTCGTTCGGGTTCGCCGCATTCGGATGATCCAGCGCCAGGATCTGCGTCAGCGTGGCGTTCGTGCCGCTGATCGAAACCGTGAACGCCAGCGCCCCCGCAGGGTCGTTGCCGACATGGCCCTCGATCGTCGACCCGTTCAGGAACAGATAGATCTCCGTCCCCGGCGCTGACGTCGCGTGAAGACCCGTCGCCGTCCCCGTCCCAGCCGTCGTTCCGAACGCCGTTCCGTCCGAATGCGTCAGCGCATACGTCGTTCCGCCGTTCCCGTCCGCGCCATACACCGCCGGATTGAACAGACCTGCAATGCTCGCCGCCGCGCTTTGCGACACGCCGCCGGCAACATCGTGGTCGTTCACCTGCGCGCCCGCCGTCTCGTCAACCGAGAGCGTCGCACTCGCGCCGGCAACCGCCGTCACCTTCGGACCGTCGTCATGGAAGGTGATCTGGCTGCCGACATTGACGGCCTGCGAGGAGGCGGTGTCGCCGTCGCCGTCCG
>NZ_VFTL01000067.1:0-12864 GCF_006439385.1 Mesorhizobium sp. B3-1-7 | reverse complement strand
ATCAAGAAATGCGCCTGGAACGACGACTATCTCATCAATGCGATCACTCATATGCGATAGCCCTGCCCGCAAGGGGGGTGAAGGAATGTTTGTGCAAAAAAATCTTTGCATCGCCCCAAGGATTGGCCATTAGCCTTCGTCCAACAGGCAAATGACGGCGATGATGCTGGACGACGGCGAAGCCTCCGATGCCGAATTGATCGTGCGGGCGAGGGGCGGAGACAGGGGTGCTTTCGGCAGATTGCTCGAAAGGCACTATGGTTTCGTCTATCGCGCCGCCTATCGCTGGTGCGGACGCAAGACCGATGCCGAGGACGTCGCCCAGGACGTCTGCGTGCGGCTCGGCCGCGCGATCCGCGACTATCAGGGCAGCGGCGCCTTCAGGACATGGCTCTATGCCATGACGCTAAACGCTTCGCGCGACATGATGCGCAAGCGCGCCCGCGATACCGCCAAGACCGATGCCTACGGCGCCTATACGTCGATTGCCGGCGAAGCACCGGCTGAGGCCGACGATCCGACCGAGGCGCTGTGGGCGGCGGTGCGGATGCTGCCAGACAAGCAGCGCGACGCGGTGCTGCTGGTCTATGGCGAAGGTCTCAACCACGCCGCGGCGGCGGAGGTGATGGCGATCTCGGAGGCGACGGTTTCCTGGTACATCCATGAAGCGAAGAAACGGCTGAAGCTGCTGATGCGCTCAGCCGGGGAAGTGTGACCATGGTCGACGACAACGAACTCGAAAGGCTGCGCGACATCGCGGTACCGGCGCCGGACGGCGAGGCGAAGGCGCGCGCGTTCACCGCCGCGATGCAGGCTTTCGACCTCGACGAAAGAATTTCCGCGGTCCCCCAAGGAACGCCCGCAGGCCTTCGTCTCACGGAGCGAGCAAGAATGCTCTGGAGAGACATCATGCAACGGAAACTCATCGCCACGCCGGCCATCACCGCGCTGGTCGCGCTGCCTATTGCCGGCTATGCCGCTTTCGAGATGCTGAAGGAACAGCCGCGGGTCATCGGCGGCAACGGCAGCGTCACCGAGACGGTGGCAGACAAGCCGGCGGCGCAGAAGCCTGCGCCGGAACAGCCCGCGATCAACGAGCCGCTGGCAGCGGCGCCCGCAAATGAAAAGAAGACGGACGAGACCCGGGCCAATTCACAAATGACGCCGGCGGGGCCGCAGCCGGCGACAGAGGTCGACGGCCTGCTAAGGCAGGAGGCTGCGCCGGAGAGCAAGCGCGCCCTGCAGCCTGCGCCGGCGGAGAGCGGCCAGCTCGCGGCCAGCGGCAAGGGCGGGTCGTCCAACAGGGTAATCATGTCCATGACACCGCCGCCAAGCGTCGACGAGGTTGAGCGGGCCGACAAGACGCCGGCAGGCGGCGCGGCCGCCGTTCCAGCGTCTCCGCCCGCCCTCGCCGATTCCAAGCTGATGGTGCAGCCCGCGCCCATGCCGGCCGACCAGCTGCAGCCGCAGGAGGAAAACCGCGATCGCATCGAGACCTTCAAGACCAATCCGGTGCATGAGACTGCGCAGGATCCGGTCTCGACCTTCTCGATCGATGTCGACACGGCCTCCTATTCCTTCGTGCGGCGCTCGCTGAAGGAAGGCGCTCTGCCCGACCCGGACACGGTCCGCGTCGAGGAGATGATCAACTACTTCCCCTATGACTGGAGGGGCCCTAAATCGGCTTCAACGCCGTTCAACTCGACCGTCACCGTCATGCCAACGCCGTGGAACGAGCACACCAAGCTCATGCATGTCGCGATCAAGGGTTTCGACGTGAAGCCGGCCGAGCAGCCGAAGGCCAATCTGGTCTTCCTGATCGACGTGTCGGGGTCGATGGACGAGCCGGACAAGCTGCCGCTGCTCAAGTCCGCCTTCCGCTTGCTGGTGAGCAAGCTGAAGCCCGACGACACCGTTTCGATCGTCACCTATGCCGGCAATGCCGGCACTGTGCTGATGCCGACCAAGGCGGCCGAAAAGCAGAAGATCCTCGCGGCAATCGACAATCTGGCGCCCGGCGGCTCGACGGCCGGCGAGGAAGGCATCCGCGAGGCCTACAAGCTTGCCCAGCAATCCTTCGTCAAGGACGGCGTCAACCGGGTGATGCTGGCCACAGACGGCGACTTCAATGTCGGCCAGACCGATGACGACGACCTCAAGCGGCTGATCGAGAGCGAGCGCAAGACGGGCGTGTTCCTCTCCGTGTTCGGCTTCGGCCGCGGCAATCTGAACGACCAGATGATGCAGACCATCGCCCAGAACGGCAACGGCACGGCGGCCTATATCGACACGCTGGCCGAAGCCGAGAAGGTGCTGGTCGAGGATGCATCCTCGACCCTGTTCACCATCGCCAAGGACGTCAAGATCCAGGTCGAGTTCAACCCGGCCAAGGTCTCGGAATACCGTCTTGTCGGTTATGAGACCCGCGCGCTCAAGCGCGAGGACTTCAACAATGACCGCGTCGATGCCGGCGATATCGGCTCGGGCCACTCGGTGACGGCGGTCTATGAAATCACGCCGAAGGGCAGCGGCGGCGAGCAGGTCGACCCGCTGCGCTACGGCCAAGCCAAGGTCGACAATGGCGGCATCGCAAATGCCGACGAATATGCCTTCGTCAAGATCCGCTATAAGCTGCCTAACGAGAATGTCTCGAAGCTCATCACCACGCCGGTGACCGCCGCCAACGAGGTCTCGTCCTTCGACGCTGCCGGCGCCGACCAGCGGTTCTCAGTCGCGGTCGCGGCCTTCGGGCAGAAGCTGCGCGACGAGGATCAGACGGCGAATTTCGGCTACGACCGGATCGCGGAGATCGCCAACGCCGCGCGCGGCGCCGATCCGTTCGGCTACAGGGCGGAGTTCCTGTCGCTGGTGCGCCTGGCCTCATCGCTGGACGGCAACAAGTAGGCCATTGCGGATTGAAGGAAGGCCGGCGGGAGAAAATCCCGCCGGCCTTTTTGCGATCGTTAAACTGCGCTGCTTTTCCGGAACCTCGCCGCAACGAGCTTCTGTTAGTCAACGCTGATAGAGATTTGAGGGATCAGCAGTGCATATCACGACAATCGGGAACGCGAACTCGACGGCGCTCAATGCCCCGGTGCGCGGACCGTCCGCTCCTTCAGCGGAATCCGCGCGCATCAGGAACGATGTCGACGCGGCGCGCAACACAGCGCTTTCGGCCCTCAACAACGACCGTTTTCGCGTGATGCTGGAACAGATCAGCGACCCCGGCGCATCGGGCGCCCTGATGACGATGGGCGCCGACAATCAGGGCAGTGCCGGCACCGATCTCAATACCGCGCTGTCGCGCTACGCTGAAAACAGCAAGTAGAAATCGTATCAGGCGCGACTGCGCCGGCGCTCGCGGCGGGCTTCGCTGGTCTCGGCGGTGTTTGCCGTCGCCACCTTGTTGCGCATCGGGCCGATGCGCTCGACGATAGTCTCGACGGTCGGGCGGGTCGACTTGGTGTGCGCGTCCAGCGCCTTGCGCATGGCGGCAAGGTGCGCGAACGAGGTGCCGCAGCAGCCGCCGACAATCCTGGCGCCGGCATCGACCGCCAGCCGCACATAATCGGACATCAGCTCCGGCGTGCCGGAATAATGGATCTCCGCGCCGCGGAATTCCGGAATGCCGCAATTGCCCTTGACGATCACGGTCGCGTCCGGCTTCGCCTCGGTCATGTCGAGCAGCGAAGCCAGGATATCGGAAGCGCCGACGCCGCAATTGGCGCCGACGCCGAGAGGGGCCTGCGACAGGCCATCGGCGACGGCGTGGATATCCTTCGGCAGCAGGCCCATCATGGTGCGGCCGGCCGTGTCGAAGGAACCGGTATAGGTATAGGGCAGGCCGACACGGATGGCGGCTTGCGCCGCGGCGCGGATCTCGTCCGGCGCCGACATGGTCTCAATCCAGGCGACTTCGGCGCCGCCGGCCTTCAAGCCCTCGATCTGTTCGGCGAAGGCCTCGACCGCATCGTCGTAAGTCATGGCGCCGAGCGGCACCAGCAATTCGCCGGTCGGGCCGACGGAGCCGGCGACGATCACCTTGCGGCCGGCCTTGTCGGCGACGGAGCGGGCAATCTCGGCGGCGCGCTTGTTCAGCTCGTGAACGCGATCCTGCGCATGATGCAGCTTCAGCCTGTGGCGAGTGCCGCCGAAGGAGTTGGTCAGAATGATATCGGCGCCGGCGTCGACGAAATTCCGATGCAGGCTGGCAATGGTCTCGGGCGAAGTCTCATTGAGCAGCTCAGGCGCCTCGCCGGCCTCGAGACCCATCGCGAACAGATTGGTGCCGGTGGCGCCGTCGGCCAGGAGCACGCCCTTTTCGGCAAGCAGGGCGTCAATCGGGTTGGTCGCGGTCATGACTTTGGCTTTCGTGTTCGAATTCAAATAACGATATAAAGAAGTCTTTATGTCCAGTCAACGAGCTTGCGGCCGCGAAGGCCTTACGAAGCCGGAGTGATCTCGACCTCGATCTCAGTGCAGGCATCGCCGTTGGTCGGGTGATGATCGACTGAGCAGGCGGTGACGACAAGCAGGAGGTCCTGTTCGGCGCGCAGCGTCACGTAGCCGCCCGGCGGATTGATCGATGCCTGGACCACCAAGGTCCCGTCGGGCTGCGGCATGGAGTTCTGGAAGAGATCGACCGGGTCGGGCGCGAAGGGCAGTTCGATGCCTTCCGCGCCGAGCGCCCTCATCAGATTGTCGCGACAGTTCGGGTGATTGGGCAGGCCGGCCCGTTCGTAGAGCGCGCTGTCGCAGGCCGGGTAGAGCATGTCGTGCGGTCCGGGCGAGGCGTCCTCGATCAGCGTCAACACGATCTTGCCGGCGGCGCTGTAGAAATGGTCGCCGGGTTTCGGAAACAGCCGCTCGGTGATGTCGCGGGTCTGCGAGGTGCTCAGCCAGTCGAGCCTGCCTTCGGTCGAGAAGGCCCAGAGGTCCGAGACCTGCTGGCCCTTGGGATCGACGATGCGGATCAGATCGCCGCGCCTGACGCGCATGGAACGGCCCGACTGAGGAGGAACAACGATGTAACGCGGTGCTTGCATGGGTTTCCCGAAACGATGAGCGGCGGCCGGCCTATGGCCGATCGCCAAGATGGCGCCGATGGAGCCGATTAGACAGAGCCTGACGGGAAGGACATTGCGGCCAGCTTCTGCGCAAAACTCGCCGCCTCATGCGCGTTGATGTCGGCAGCCCGGATCAGATTGTCGAAATGGCTGGTGAGCGTGCGGACCGGCTGGGTGGCGTTCAACACCAGGTACATGTCGCCGACATAGATAGCGGCGCGATAGGGGCCGAAGATCGTATACGGGATCGAATAGCGCATGCGGCCGTCATAGAGAAACAGCCGGAAAGTCGGGTAAAGGTCGTCGAGCAGCGTTGCCATGTGCAGCAATTGCTTGCGCCGTTCGGCCTCCGGGAAACGGTCCCAGACACCGAGACCGCGCGCGAAAATCTCCAGCGTATGGCGCGGCATGCAAACCTCCATATCGGTCTCCGGCCGCCTTGTGTAGTCGATGCGGTATTGCGTCTCGCCGGCTTGTGCCTCACGGCTCTTGTTGGTGATGCCGGCCTCGTATTCCACCAGTGCCTCGGTGCGCAGAAGGTCTGGAATGCCGGCGGGCACGTAGCGGATCTTCGTGCCGGCGGCCTCGGCATGCCATTTGGCCAAAAGCGTGCGGTCGAAGCCGTCGGGCGCCTCCTCGATCTCCAGGCTTTCTCTTATTTCGCCGGTGACGCCTTCGTCCTGGCTCAGGCCAAGCAGCCAGTCGAGCGACACCTTGAACTCGGCGGCGATGTTGAGGAGGGTCTCGGCGCGGGGCAGGCGGGTCGAGGCGCCGGACAGCAGTTGCGACAGCGCCGAACGGTCGATCCCGACCGCTGTCGCGAAGGCCGACTGGTTCAAGTCGGACCGTGTCAAGAGCAATTTCAGGCGCTCCCGAAAGGTCGTCGACAGATCGCGCTTGTCCACCACGCTGCTCCTGCTTCCGGAGAGGAAAAATTTGCGCCGGAGCGTGGCTCAGGCGGAAATGAATCCCCATGTTTGTTTACAATGTATAACATATGCAGCCAGAAATGCGCATTCGCAACAGTTTGTGCGCATTGTCGCGTTGATGTAACGGCAGGCTCCTGACACAATGTTGTCAGGAATCGAGTTGGTTCCGGCGACTGGAGGGCAGTGGTCGATAGCATGGCAAGAAGCATGAATACCGGCATGAAGAGACGTAGCAGCGCACCAGCGGTCGAATGGCCGACGGTCTTCCTCACACTCTTCTGCTACGGCGCATGGCTCGCCGTCGGCTTCCTTCTGTGGCCATCCCATCCGCTTTTGGCGCTTGCCGTCCTGCCGTTTATCCTGGCTTTGCAATCCTCGATCATGCACGAAGTGCTGCATGGTCATCCGACCCGCAACGCCAGGATCAATGAAGCCTGCGTCTTCCTGCCGATCGGCATGGTGTGGCCGTTCCGCCGCTTCAAGACCATCCACCTTCGCCATCATGCGGACGAGCGCCTGACCGATCCGCTCGACGATCCTGAGAGCTATTACCAGGCGCTTTGGATGCATGACGAGCTGCCGCCGACAATGAAGCTTCTGCTCAAGATCAACAACACCATGATCGGCCGCTTCGTTCTCGGTCCGTGGTTGTCCTCGGTCGGTTTCTTCATCGACGACGCCAAGCAGATCCTCGCCGGCGACAAGGCGATCCGCAAGGCTTGGCTGCTGCATGCCATCGGTCTCGCGGTTGTGGTGCCGATCGTCACGTTTGGCTTCGGCATTCCGCTGTGGCTCTATATCCTGGTGCCGGTGTGGCTCGGCCAGTCGCTGATCTCGATCCGCACCTATGCCGAGCACCAGTGGTCGGAGCATCCGGAAGGGCGCACGGTGATCGTGGAGCGTTCGCCGCTCTCCTTCCTGTTCCTGAACAACAACCTGCATTTCGTTCATCACAAGAGCCCGACCATTGCCTGGTACAGGTTGCCGAAGCTGTTTCGCGAGCGGCGCGAAGAGTGGCTGCGGATGAACAACGGTTACGCCTATCCGAACTATTTCGCGATGCTGAAAGCTCACGCTTTCAAGGCCAAGGAGCCGATCGTCCACCCGGTGCTGCGGCGCGCGCCGGAGCCCGGTCGCGCCTTCAAGCCGCGGGTCAGGGCGCGCAACGTCAATGGGCTCGGCACGGCCCCGGTTCCGGCGAAGCCGCCGAAAGAGTAGTTTCGACTTCCGCGACCGCTTTTTCGCGGCGGAACGCAGGCGCTGAAGATCGCCTGTCTTTGAAAGCCATTCGACATGAGCAAGTACGTTGCGGCCCTGCCGATGTATGACTGGCCAGAGGCGCGTGGCGAAGTCGACGCGCAATGGGCGCGGCTTCGCGATGCCTTCCGGCAAAGGGGCATCGATGCGCCGGAGGCGGTCGTGCGCAGCAATCGCGAACTGCCGCCGGTGCCTGGCGGCATTCGCGATGACGCCGGCAAGCCGATCGCGCCCGACCCGGCAACGCTACCCCCGGACGAGTTCGATTTTCTCCAGCTCTGGCTGAGCCCGGCGCTGCTCTTCGGGCAAACATGCTGGGGGCCGATGGAACTCGGCCTCGCCCTGCATGTGCAGGTGATTGCCCAGCCAAGCTACGATGCATTCGAGGGCGGGCAGGGCGAGCTTTATTCCAGCGCGTTGGTGATGGCCGCGGACGGCGGACCGTCAGTCGCCTCGCCGGCGGATGGCAAGGCTGTCATCCCGCTCGATCTCATTCGCGGCAAACGCTTCACCTTCAACGATCCGGACTCGATGTCCGGGCTGATCGGGCTGACGCGCGACCTGGAGGCCATGGACAAAAGCCTGGACATCTTCGCCTCACGCAGCGAAAGCGGCGGCCACCGGTCGTCGATCGTGGCGGTCGCGGAAGGCAGGGCCGATATCGCGGCCATCGACTGCGAAAGCTGGGCGCTGGCGCAGCGTTTCGAGCCGGCGGCGAAAGGCGTGAGGGTGGTCGGCTGGACGGCGCGGCGCAAGGGCCTGCCCTACATCACCGCCGGAACGACGCCGGAAAAAACCATTGCCGCGATGCGCGAGGCCGTCGCGACGGTCGAAAGCGGCGCGTCAGAGCAGCCGCTCGTCCAGCCTGTAGGCTGACAGCTTCTCGTTGCCGCTCTCGGTGATCAGGATCTGCTCCTCGATCTTGACGCCCTCGCGTCCGCCCAGCCTGCCGATATAGCTTTCGACGCAGAGCACCATGCCTGGTTCGAGCATCCCGTCCGGCGTGTCGGCGGTCCAGTCGCCGGCATGCGGCAGTGTCGGATATTCGTCCGCCAGGCCGACCCCGTGATAGAGCACGCCGTAGCGTGTCGGATAGCAGTCGTGCGGCGGCACCGCCGAGCGCTCGACGAGGTCGCGGAAGGAGATGCCCGGTCGCATCAAATCCGCATTGTGGGCGATCTGGCCGGCGGCGATGCGGAACAGATCGCGCTGCTCGTTCGACGGCTGCCTGTCGCCGCAAAGCCAGGTGCGCGAAAGATCGGCGCAGAACCCGTACGGACCGATCAGGTCCGTGTCGAAGGCGACGAGGTCGCCATCCTCGATGACGCGCGAGGAGCATTCCTGGAACCAGGGATTGGTGCGCGGTCCCGAGGACAAAAGACGCGTTTCGATCCATTCGCCGCCGCGCGCGATGTTGCCTCGATGCAGCTCCGCCCATAACTCGTTTTCGGAGATGCCCGGCTTCAGCGCCACTTGCATCTCGCCCATCGCCGCCTCGCAGGCAACGATCGAGCGGCGCATGGCGAGGATCTCGTCCGGCGATTTGATGAGGCGTGCATTCTCCATCACCGCCTCGCCGTTGCCTGTCGCGATGCCGCGGCGGGCGAGTTCTTCCACGCCTTCGGGATTGATGTGGTCGACGGCGATGCGGCGGTTGCCGCCGCCATGCTCGGCAACGAGTTCGGCGATGTCCGCGCCCCAGCGCCGGACCTTCTGCTCGGTAAGCCCGCCGCTGTAGAGATACATCCACGACACGGCCGGGCGCACCTCGTCGACGACACCCGAATGGTCGGACAGATGCTCGCAGGAGAAATAGTCGAACAGCACCACCGGCCCTTCGGTGGCGACGAAACAATGGCGTGTCGGGTTGTGCGCGACCCAGAGCTGCATGTTGGTCGAGTCCGTCGCGTAGCGGATGTTGACCGGGTCGTAGAGCAGGGCGCCGGCATAGTCGCGGCGCTTCAGCTCGGCACGAATGCGGTCCAGCCGGTATCTGCGCATGGCGGGCAGATCGGGCGCGGCGATGCCGGCGGCGGCCCATTCCGCCTCAGCTGTCTCGCCATAGCCCAGCACATGCTGGTTGAGCGAGGCCGCCTTCTCGCGCGAGGCCTCGCGCAGCGCTTCGACCGAGCCTGGTTCGAAGGGCATGATCTTGCGGTGGCGGCCGAAGCGTTGCGTGTCCATTCGTTCCCCTGAAACCTACTGCGCGCCCTTCTTGTGCAGTTTGGTGATTGTGACCTTGCGCGGCGGGAAGCCGAGTGCCTGCGGCACTTCAATAGTGCGGTGGACGGTGTCCATCGCGTAGCCGGCCCTCGCCAACTCTTCGAAGACGTCCGAGGACGATTCCCTGTCGTCGGTAAGCACAAGCACCGCCGGTTCGCGGATCGATCTGGCGAAGTCCGGCGTCTCGTCGTCGAGCGCGATGAGACCGGCATCGACCAGGCGCAGATTGCCGACCCAGAACCAGCTCGAGACCACGGTCTTGACCGGCCCGTCGGCATTGATCTGGTCGTAGAGCGACCGGTAATCCATGCGCACGATACCGCCGCGGCTGTCGCCGCCATGCAGGTGCATGTACCAGCTCAGCGGCAGTACAAGGATGGCAAGCACTGCGCCGACGAAGACGATGGTGGCTTGCGTTTTCCGGCCCTTCTGGCCGATCGCGTCGAAACGCATCGCAAGGGCCGCGGGCAAGAGGATAAAGACGGGAAGCATCCAGCGGTCGCGAAACTGCGTGATGCCGGCTGCCAACACGACCGTCACCATGACCAACAAGCCAAGGACGATCGCCCGCCACAACAGCTTTTCCGGCCATCTTACCGGCTGAGGCGGCTCCGTCCGTTTCCTTGTCGCCAGGACATAAGCGACGGCAAAAATCGCTACCGGTAATACAGCGAAATTGGCGATCGCATTGACCAGTCTGCGGATGCCGAGAAATGCCGTATGCGCGACGCCGCCGCCTTCGGCCACGCCCAGGCCCCCTTGATGCGAGAGCAGATCCTCCAGATGCGTGAGGCTCCAATAAAGCGTCGGCAGGCAGGCCAGGACCGCCACCGCCACGCTGATCAGGAAACGGCGGTCGAGGATCGCCTGGCGCGTTTCGCGAACCGAAAGAGCCGCCAGGAACAAGGCGGCGAGGAAGATGACGATGTTGTATTTCGACAGCATCGCGGCAGCCGTCGCCAGGCCGAACAGCGCGTAGGCGATGGCCGATCGCCGCTTCTCGACCTCGACCAGCGCCAGAAGCAGCACCGAGGTGAAACAGAATATGGCGACCGAGTGGGTGAGGGCGTGCTGCATCTCCCAGAAGATCTGTGGAAACAGAAGCAGCCCGAACATGCCGGCCGCGGCGGCGCGGTTGGAGTAGCCGAGGCGGCGTATGGCGGTGAAATAGGCGGCCAGCCCTGCGGCCAGCAGGCCGTATTTGACGATCTTGAGGGCAAGGACGCTGGTTCCGACCAGCGAGGCCGCGAGCATCGCCAGCCAGGTGTATAAAGGCGGCTGCGAACTGCCGTAGCCGGCGGCCAGGAACCGCATTTCCATCAATTGCTCGGAATCGTCGACGCCGACACCCGTGCCCGCAGCATGGGACAACAGGGCCATCACGACGATCTGGGTCAGGCAGTAGAGGAGGACCGAGGCGACCGCGGCGCTGAATGGACCGACCCGTTCATCGCACAGCCAATCGGTCCATTTCTCTAGCTGCCGCAAGGGGGTGGTCTTCTCATGCTGATGCGCCGCTAGCGGGCTCGGACCATGCCATAGCAACCGACGCAATCCAACAATTCGTAGGGCTTCAGGTCCGCATCTTCTCGCCGCTCGGGTCGAAAGGCGGCTCGACATTGATGCGGGCCGGGCGGCGGTGGCCGAGGATTTCGATCTCGAACAGGCCGGCGCTCTCGTCCTCGGCAAGGGCCGCGGGGACATAGCCCTGCGCCATCGACTTCTGGACGTAATGCGCATAACCGCCCGACGTGACCCAGCCGACGACGCGCCAGTCTCCGTCGACGATGCCGCGCACGGCGGAAGCGCCTTCGGCGGCTTTCGAGCCACGCACTTCCTTGCCGGATGTGTCGAAGCGCGGCGCGCCATAGCCATGCGGCTTCTCGACCGTGCCGTAGTCCTTGCCGACCTTGGCCCAGATCGGCTCGTCGCCCATCACGTCGGCATCCGCCGCGTCGACGATGAAGGAGACGCGGCGCAGCTTCGGCCCGTCGGCATGCTCCTTCGCTGACGCCTCGCGGCCGATGAAGTCGTTCTTCTCGAGTTTGATGAAGCGGTCCATCGAGCCCTCGAACGGTCCGTAGATCGGGCGCAACTCGCGGAACCAGGTCGGGAAGTTCTTTTCCAGGCGCATCGACAGCAGAGCGCGCATGCCGAAATCGACCAGGCCGAATTCCGCGCCCGCTTCCTTGATCGCCTTGTAGACCAAGCGTTGATAGGCGGGCGCCATCCAGATCTCGTAGCCGAGGTCGCCGGTATAGGTGATGCGGTTGACCATGCAGGGCGCGCCGCCGACCGCCATCTCGCGAAAGTCCATGAAGCGGAAGGCCTTTGTCGACACGTCGACATCGACCAGCTTCTGCAACAGGTCGCGCGACTTCGGCCCGGCGATCGACAGACCGACCAGCGTCTGGTCGAAGCGGTGGACGCGCACCTCCGACGCTCTTGGGCCGTCCTTCGGCAGGTGTTTCTCGAACCAGCGCATATGGTATTTCTGCGCGGCGGAAGAGCCCCAGATCATGAAGCGGTCCTCGCCGGTCTTGGCGATGGTGAAGTCGCCGATCAGCTTTCCGAATTCGTTGACCATCGGGGTCAGCACGATACGGCCGACCTTCGGCATGCGGTTGGTCATCAACCGGTTAAGGAAATCCTCCGCGCCCGGTCCCGAGACCTCGTATTTGGCGAAGTTGGCGATCTCGGTGACGCCGACCTTGTCGCGCGTGGCGCGCACTTCCTCGCCGATCGGGCCGAAATCGTTGGAGCGGTGGAAGGAGACGATGTCCTTGGGCTCCGTGCCCTTCGGCGCGAACCAGAGCGGGGTTTCCAGGCCCCAGGAGTCGCCCATCACGGCATTGTTGGCGAGCATGATGTCGTAGAGCGGGGTCGTCTGCGCCGGGCGGGCGGCGGGAAGCTCCTCGTTGGGGAAGCGGATCGAGAAGCGGCGCGAATAATTCTCGCGCACCTTTGCGTTGGTGTAGCGCAGGCTCGCCCATTCGCCGAAGCGGGCGACGTCCATGCCCCAGACGTCGAAGCCCGGATCGCCATGCACCATCCAGTTGGACAGCGCGAGGCCGACGCCGCCACCCTGGCTGAAGCCGGCCATCACGGCGCAGGCGCACCAGAAATTGGTCAGGCCCTGCACTGGGCCGACCAACGGGTTGCCGTCCAGCGCGAAGGTGAAGGGGCCGTTGATGATCTGCTTGATACCGGCCTTCTCGATGCCGGGGAAATGCTTGAAGCCGATTTCCAGCGACGGCGCGATGCGATCGATGTCGGGTTGCAAGAGCTCATGGCCGAAATCCCACGGGGTGTTGACCGGCGACCACGGCTTGCAGGCCTTCTCGTAGGTGCCGAGCAAGATGCCGTTGCGCTCCTGGCGGGTGTAGATC
>NZ_VFTL01000066.1:0-13434 GCF_006439385.1 Mesorhizobium sp. B3-1-7 | reverse complement strand
GGCATTCTCGCCTCCGCAGTTCTGCGAGGTTTGCACTCTACGGCGCCCCCCTCTGTCCTGCCGGACATCTCCCCCACAAGGGGGGAGATTAGCAGCTCGGGCGCCCCGCTCGATCCTGCAATCTTGGCGATTGGCGAAAGTCGGCAAGACAGCTGATCTCCCCCCTCGTGGGGGAGATGTCCGGCAGGACAGAGGGGGGCGCTGTCCCGCCAGCATGTCCTTCTTAAACGGACACAACATCCTCAATTCCCCTCGAACACCGGCTTTTCCTTGGCCACGAACGCGTTGTAGGCGCGTTCGAAATCGCCGGTCTGCATGCAGATCGCCTGCGCCTGCGCTTCCGCCTCGATCGCCTGGTCGAGGCCCATCGACCATTCCTGGTTGAGCTGCGTCTTGGTGATGCCATGCGCGAAGGTCGGGCCGGCGACGATGCGCGCCGCCAAATCGAGCGCGTCGGCTTCGAGTGCCGCCGCATCGACCAGACGGTTGTAGAACCCCCAGCGCTCGCCTTCGGTGGCGCTCATGGTGCGACCGGTATAGAGCAACTCGGCGGCGCGGCCCTGGCCGATGATGCGCGGCAGGATCGCGCAGGCGCCCATGTCGCAGCCGGCGAGGCCGACGCGGGTGAACAGGAAGGCGGTCTTTGCCTCCGGCGTGGCGATGCGGATGTCGGAGCTCATGGCGATGATCGCGCCGGCGCCGACCGCGACGCCGTCGACAGCGGAAATGATCGGCTTGCCGCAGTTGAGCATCGCCTTGACGAAGTCGCCGGTCATGCGCGTGAAGGCGAGCAGCGCCTTCATGTCCATCTTCACCAGCGGCCCGATAATGTCATGGACATCGCCGCCCGAACAGAAATTGCCGCCATTGGGCAGGAACACCACGGCGTCGACATCGTCGGCATAGACGAGATCGCGAAACGTATCGCGCAGCTCGGCATAGCTGTCGAAGGTCAGTGGGTTCTTGCGCTCGGGACGGTCGAGCCGGATTTTCGCGACCCGACCGTCGACCTGCCAGAGGAAGTGCTTGGGCTTGAGCTTTGCCATGGCGCTCATTCGCGTCCCTCCCAATTGCTGCGGAACGATTTCAGCATGCCGGCCAGCCGCCGTGCCTCGTCCTCGCTGACGTTGCCGAGCAGCTCGCCGACCCAGCTCTCATGCGCGGCGGCGATCGCGGCGAAAGATTTCGTGCCTTCCTCGGTCAGCCGCACCATGGAGGTACGCCGGTCGCCATTGCGCCGCGCGCGCATCACCAGCCCTTCGGAAACCAGCCGGTCGACAATGCCGGTGACATTGCCGTTCGACACCAGCAGGAAGCGCGACAGGTCGCTCATCAGCATGCCTTCTGGCACGCGGTAGAGCGCCGCCATCACGTCGAAGCGCGGCAACGTCGTGTCGAACTCCTTCTTCAGCCGCTCGCGCAGCTCGGCCTCGATGGTGCGCGCGGCGCGCAGCAGGCGTATCCACAGCCGCAGCCTGTCCTTGCCCGGTCCGGCGGACGTAGGTCCCGCTACCATGTCTCGCCCCCCGAAACCGAGATCGCCTGCCCGGTGATCGATCGCGCGGCGCCGCTGCACAGCCAAAGCACCGCCGCCGCGACTTCCTCCGGCTGGATGAAACGCCCTTGCGGGTTCGTCGCCGCGAGGCTCGCGCGCGCCTCATCGGTGGAACGTCCCGTCTTCTCGACGATGCGCTGGACCGATTCCTCAAGCATGTCGGTTTCGACGAAGCCCGGGCAGACGGCGTTGACGGTGACGCCGGACTTGGCTGTCTCGGCGGCCAAGGCCCGCATCAGCCCGACCACGCCGTGCTTGGCGGCGACGTAAGGCGCGACATAGGCATAGCCCTTGAGGCCCGCGGTCGAGGCGATGAAAACAATCCTGCCCTGTTTGCGCCCCAGCATTCGCGCGAGCGCCGGCTTCACAGTCAAGAAGGCGCCGGTGAGGTTGACGTCGAGCGTGCGCTGCCAGTCGGCCAGCGAAGTCTTGTGCGCCGGCGCGCTGCCCGCCATGCCGGCATTGGCGACGACGATGTCGAATGGTCCGCGCGCGGCTTCCGCCTTCTCGTGGAGAGCCGCCATGTCGGCTTCGTTCGTGACATCGCCGGCGGCAGCAAAGATGCGGTCGCTTTCCTTTGCGACCTCGGCAAGGGCAGCTTCGCGCCGCCCGCAGATGGTGACGGCCAAACCTTCTGCCGCCAGTGCCAGCGCGATGGCCTTGCCGACGCCGGAACCGCCGCCGGTGACCAGCGCGTGCTTGCCGGTGATTTCGCGCGCGGCGCTCATACTTTGAGCCCCGCAGCCGCTTCGCGCTCGGCCAGCCGGTAGATCTGGTCGCGTCCGGGCAGATAGGGATCGGGCCATTTGACACCGCGATCGCCGAGCGTCACCGCCGCGTGCAGCGTCCAGTAGGGATCGGCAAGATGCGGCCTGGCCAGCGCCACCAGGTCGGCGCGACCGGCCATTAGGATGGAGTTGGCATGGTCCGGCTCATAGATGTTGCCGACCGCCATCGTCGCCATGCCGACCTCGTTGCGGATGCGGTCGGAAAACGGCGTCTGGAACATGCGGCCATAGACCGGTTTGGCGGCGATCGAGGTCTGCCCGGCCGATACGTCGCAAAGATCGACGCCGGCCTCGTGCAGCATCTTCGCGATCTCGACCGCGTCCGAAGGCGTGACGCCTTCGATGCCGACCCAGTCATTGGCCGAAATGCGCATCGAGATCGGCTTTTCGGCCGGCCACACCGCGCGCACCGCATGGAAGATCTCCAGCGGATAGCGCATGCGGTTTTCCAGCGAGCCGCCATAGTCGTCGGTGCGGCGATTGGTCAGCGGCGTGATGAAGGCCGACAGCAGGTAGCCGTGCGCGGCATGGATCTCCAGCATGTCGAAGCCGCAGCGTTCGGCCATCTGGGCCGAGGCGACGAACTGGTCGCGGACCAGATCCATGTCGGCGCGGTCCATCGCCTTAGGCATCTGGTTCTTCGGCGACCATGGCACGGCCGACGGCGCCATCACCGGCCAGTTGCCGGTAGCAAGCGGCACGTCGGTTCCCTCCCAGCCGACACGGGTCGAGCCCTTGGCGCCGGAATGGCCGATCTGGGCGCAGATCTTTGCTTCGGTCTCGGCATGGACGAAATCGACCAGCCGCTTCCAGGCGATCTCATGCTCCGGTTTGTAGAAGCCCGGGCATCCGGGCGTGATGCGTCCTTCCGGGCTGACACAGGTCATCTCGATGTAAAGCAGGCCGGCGCCACCTTTGGCGCGCTCGGCATAGTGCGTAAAATGCCAGTCGGTTGGGCAGCCGTCGATCGCCTTGTACTGCGCCATCGGCGAAACGACGATGCGGTTGGCTAAAGTCATGTCGCGCAGCTTGAACGGCGCGAACATCGGCGCGCGGCGCAGGCTGTTGCCGCCGGCGCCGGCCTTGCGCTGGAACCATTCCTCGGCGCCCGCCAGCCATTCGGCATCGCGCAGGCGAAGGTTCTCGTGGCTGATGCGCTGCGAGCGGGTGAGCAGCGAATAGTTGAATTGAACTGGATCGAGGCCGAGATATCGTTCGACTTCCTCGAACCATTCGAGCGAATTGCGCGCCGCCGATTGCAGCTTCAGCACCTCGGTGCGCCGCGCATCCTCATATTTGCGGAAGGCCGCTTCGAGGTCTGGCTCGGACTCGACATAATCGGCGAGCGCCACCGCGCTCTCCAGCGCGAGCTTGGTGCCGGAGCCGATGGAGAAATGCGCCGAGGCCGCCGCATCGCCCATCAGCGCCAGGTTCTTGTAAGACCAACGCTCGCACAGCACGCGCGGGAAATTGATCCAGGCCGAACCCCTTATGTGATTGGCATTGGTCATCAGCGCATGGCCGCCGAGATGCTTTGCGAAGATGCGCTCGCAGACCGCGATCGATTCCTGCTGCGTCATCTGGCCGAAGCCGAAGGCGGCCCAGGTCTGTTCGCTGCATTCGACGATGAAGGTCGCGGTCTCGCTGTCGAACTGGTAGGCATGCGCCCACACCCAGCCATGCTCCGTCTTCTCGAAGATGAAGGTGAAGGCGTCGTCAAATTTCTGCGTCGTTCCGAGCCACACGAACTTGCATTTGCGGGTGTCGATGTCCGGCTTGAAGACATCGGCGAAGGTGGCGCGGGATTTCGAGTTCAACCCGTCCGCCGCGACCACCAGGTCATGCGTTTCCATGAAGGGTTTGGGGTCGGAAATATCGGTCTCGAACATCATCTTGATGCCGAGCTCGCGGGCGCGCCGCTGCAAGAGGACCAAGAGCCGCTTGCGCCCGATGCCGCAGAAGCCATGGCCCGAGGACACCGTGCGCACGCCGTCATGGATGACGGCGATGTCGTCCCAATAGGCGAAATGCTTCTTGATCCAGACGGCGCTGACCGGGTCGTTCCTGGTCAGGTTCTCCAGCGTCTCCGCCGACAGCACCACGCCCCAGCCGAACGTGTCGTCGGCGCGGTTGCGCTCATAGAGCGTCACCTCATGCGCGGCGTCGCGCAGCTTGAGCGAGATGGCAAAGTAGAGGCCGGCTGGTCCGCCGCCGAGAACCGCAACCTTCATGTCTTGCGATCTCCTCCAGAGCAATTCCGGGAAAAGTAGCGGTTTTCCGTCCGGAATTGCGTGAAACGCTCTAAGGCATCGGGAACGCCGGCAATGCCGGCGATCCCAATTTTCAGTATTGCGCCGCTCGGCAGTTATTTCAAGCTTAAAGTTTCATAATTGAATGATCGCCGCCGGCGCGTTTGGTTCTTCACTTGGTCGGATCCTTCGGGCTCCACAACACTGTCTCGGCGCCCTTTTCATAGGCCATCCCATTCGGGTAGCTGATCGCCTCCAGCTGCAGCCCCCACGGCGCCTGGAAATAGAGGATGGTCTGGCCGGCGGCCGGCCCTTCCTTCACCGGCAGCGGTCCCATCCGGGTTTTAACACCCTTGCCCTCGAGATAGGTCTTCGCGGCGGCGACGTCGTCGACATAGAAGGCGATGTGGAAGCCGCCGATATCGCTGTTCTTCGGCGTCAGGTCCTTCTGGTCGGGCGCGGTGTATTTGAACAGCTCGATGTTCGAGCCATAGCCGCAGCGCACCATGGTGATCTCCTCGATCACCGCCTTCGGATCGACGCCGAGCAGGTCCTGCATGAAGGTACCCTTGTCGTCGGCGAACGGCCCGAACGCCATCGCCTTCTTGCAGCCGACGACATTGGTGAAGAAGTCGACGGCCTGCTTCATGTCGGGCACGGTGATGCCGGTATGGTCGTGTCCGCGCATGCCGGGGATCGAATCCGCCGAGGCGGTTCCCATTGCGCCGAACAGGATTGCGGCAAGCATCGCGCCGCGAGTTGCGTAGTTCATGTTACCCTCCGTTGGCGGGCTGACTTGTCCTTGCGCACATCCGAGGCCCGCTGGTCGGCGTGCGGATAGCTCACTTCATTCAGGCGCCTTCGCTGCTGGCTGCAGCCAGTCCGGATCGACCTCCGGCAGCGGAATGGCGGCGAGCAGGTCGCGCGTGTAGGCCTCCCTCGGGTTCTCGAACAGCGTGTCGGTGGCGCTCATTTCGACGATCCGACCCTCGCGCATGACGATGACCTGCTGGCAGAGCCGCCGGATCACCGACAAATCGTGGCTGATGAAGGCGACCGTCAGTCCCATCTCGGCCGCCAATTTTTCCAGCAAGGTGAGGATCTGCGCCTGTGTCGAGACGTCGAGGCCGGAGACGATTTCGTCGGCCAGCACGAATTTCGGCGCCAGCGCCAGCGCCCGCGCGATGCCGACGCGCTGGCGCTGGCCGCCCGACAATTCATGCCGGTAGCGGCTGGCGAAAGTCTGTGGCAGGCCGACGCGATGCAGGGCTTCCGCCACGCGTTCCTTCAGCCTGTCGCCAAGCCCGTTCTGCCTCAAGGGCGCCGCGATGATGCTGAAGATCGTGTGGCGCGGGTTGAGCGACGACATCGGGTCCTGAAAGATCATCTGCAGGTCGCGGCGAAGTGGCCTCAGCTCGGCTTCCGAAAGATGGCCGATGTCGCGCCCCTCAAGGCTGATCGTGCCGGCGCTCGGCTCGAGCAGCCTGACCAGCGCGCGTCCGAGCGTCGACTTGCCGGAGCCGGACTCGCCGACGATACCGGTCACCGATCCCTTGGGCAGGTCGAAGTCCAGCCCCGTGAGGATTCCAGCCAGCGGCGCCCGGCCGATCAGCGGCTTGCGCGTCATGTCGGGCAGCGCCACCTTCAGCCCGCGTACGGAAAACAGCGGCTCAGCCATGGCCGGGCCTCCAGCCTTTGTCGGCGGCGGCGATCTCGGCCGCCAGCCCGGCAAGCACGCTCTCGTCCACCGGCTTCAGCGAGGCATACGGATCGGTGTAGCGCGGCGTCGCCGCGATCAGCGCGCGCGTGTACGGATGCTGCGGGGCCGCCAAGAGCTGCGCGGTATCGGCCTCCTCGACCACCTTGCCGGCATAGAGCACCGAGACCTTCTGGCTGATCTTGGCGACGACGCCGAGGTCATGGGTGACGAACAGGATCGCCGTGCCATGATCGCGCTGCAGTTGCGCGATCAGCCGCAGGATCTGCTTCTGCACGGTGACGTCCAGCGCAGTCGTCGGCTCGTCGGCGACGACCAGCCTCGGCTCCGCCGCGAAGGCCGCCGCGATCAGCACGCGCTGGCGCATGCCGCCGGAGAGCTCATGCGGATAGCTTTTCAGCACGCGCTCGGGATCGCGGATCTGCACCTCGTCGAGCAGTTGCCGGATGCGCTTGTCGGCTCTCTCTGCGCTCCAGCCGAGGATGCGCACCAGCCGGTCGGTCATCTGCGGGCCGATCCGCCGCGACGGGTTGAGCGCGGTCTGCGGGTCCTGCGGGATCAGCGCCGTGCGCGCGCCGATCAGGTTCCGCCGCGCCTTGGCGTCGAGCCGCCCCAGATCCTCGCCTTCGATCAGCATATCGCCCTCGACGACGCGCACGCTTTTCGGCAGGACGCCGAGTACCGCCTTGCCGATCATCGTCTTGCCGGCGCCGCTCTCGCCGACCAGCGCGCGCACTTCGCCCGGCTGGACAATGAGCGACACCGAGCGCAGCACGCGCTGGCCGTTGGGGAGCACGGCACTCAAGCGGCGGATGTCGAGGCACGCGCTCATCGCAGCACCGGGTCGAAGCGCGCCCTCAGCGCTTCGCCGAACTGGCTGAAGGAGAGCACGGTGAGGATCAGCGTGATCAGCGGGAACACCAGCACCCACCAGGCCTGGTGGATCGACAGCCGCCCCTCGGCGATGATGCCGCCCCAGGTCGGATCGTCGGTCGAGATCGACAGATTGACGAAGGAGAGGATCGCCTCGACGATCACGGCAATGCCCATTTCGAGCGACAACAGCGCCATCACCGACGGCAGCACATTGGGCAGCACCTCGCGCAGCATGATGCCGACGTGGCCATAGCCGGCGATGCGCGCGCTCTCGACATAATCCATGCGTGCCTGGCTCATCGCCTCGGCGCGGATGACCCGGCAGAAGCGTGTCCAGTCGATGATCGCGATGGCGAGGATGACGGAGCTGAGCCCCGTGCCCAGCACCGCGACCAGAAGGATCGCGAACAGCACCGGCGGGAACGCCATCCAGACATCGACGATGCGCGAGATGATGCGGTCGGGCCAGCCGCCGAAATAGCCGGCGATCAGCCCCAGCGCCGAGCCGAGGAGACAGGCCGACGTCGCGGCGGCGAAGGCGACGATGAAGGCGATGCGGCCGCCGAAGATCAGGCGGGACAGCAGGTCCCGGCCGAGGCTGTCGGTGCCCAGCCAATAGCCCGGCTCGGCGCCGTCGAGCCAGAACGGCGGCAGGCGCTCCAGCATCAGGTCCTGCGCCAGCGGGTCCTGCGGCGCCATCAGCGGCGCGAAAATGGCAGCAAGCAGCGCCAGCAGCAGCCAGCCGCCGGCCAGCCACAGTCGCGGGCTCAAGCCGCGTCGGACGATGCGCGCATCATCCATGGCGCAGCCTCGGATTGAGCAGCGCATACATCATGTCGACGGCAAGGTTGATCAGCACGAAAAGCAGCGCGAACACCAGCACGATGCCCTGGATCAGCGGCAGGTCGCGATTGATGACGGCGTCGATCGCCATGTTGCCGAGGCCCTCATAGGAAAACAGCCGCTCGACGATGACGGTGCCGCCGATGAGGAAGGTGAACTGGACGCCGACCAGCGTCAGCGTCGGCAGCGCCGCGTTCTTCAGCGCCTCGCGCAGGATCACCTGCGTCTCGGAAAAACCCTTGACCCTGGCCAACACGACATAGTCGAGATCGAGCACTTCCTTCAGCGATTGTTTCAGGAGCTGCGCGATGATCGCCGCCAGCGGCAGCGCCAACGCGACCGCCGGCATCAGCATGTGTTTGAGCAGGTCCCAGGTGAGGTCGAAGCGGAGCCGAAGGATGCTCTCGACCAGGTAGAACTGGGTGACGAAAGGCAGGTCCAACTGCGGCGACACCCGGCCGGAAATATCGAACACGGGGATAAGCACGCCGAACAAAAGGATCAGCACAAGGCCCCACAGGAAATCGGGGATGGAGAGCGTCGCGCCGCTGGCGATGTCGATGCCGGCTTCGACCGCCGTGCCGCGCGAGCGCGCGCCGAGGATCGCGGCCGTGGCGCCGATCGCGATCGCCGTCAGCAGCGCTACGGTCGCAAGCTCCAGCGTCGCCGGCAGCCGGTTGAAGACCAGCCCGAGCACGTCCTGGCGCAGCGAGATCGACGTGCCGAAATCGCCATGCAGCACGCCGCCGAGCCAGATGAAAAACTGCTGCACGATGCTTTTGTCGAGCCCGTAGAGCGCGCGCAGCCGCGCAATGTCGTCATTGCTGGCGCCGGGCGGCAGCATCATCGCGATCGGGTCGCCGGGCGCGACGCGGATGACGACGAAGACGACGATGGCGACGCCGAAAAGCGTCACCAGCATCGTCAGCAGACGAACGAGGAATCTCTGCAGCAGCATGTGCCCATATGCCTGGATGAAAATGCGCGCCGTCTTGCGGACGGCGCGCGTGGCAATCCCAGACCGACGATCAGGCCGCCGGGGTCATCAGCGCCGGCAGCAGCGCGCCGGACACGTGCTGCACGACATTGACCTTCTTCGAGTGCACGATCGGCTGCGCATACTGCATCAGCGGCAGCACATAGGCCTGTTCGGCGATGTATTTGTCGACGGCCTTCCAGCCGGCAATGCGCTTGGCCTCGTCCTTCTCGCCCCACAGCGGGTTGATCATGTCGATCAGGTCCTGGCTGTCCCACACCGAATGCGGGCTCGGGCCGTACATGGCGAAGCCGGTCGAGGTGGTCGGGTCGCCGATGGAATTGCCCCAGTTGTAGAAGGCGGCCGGCGCCAGCTTGTCGGCGGCGCGCAGCTCATAGTGCTTGGCGATCTCGTAGACCTCGATATTGGCCTCGATGCCGACCTTGCGCCACATGCCGACGATCGCCTGGATCATCTCGTAGTCCTTGGGCTTGAAGCCCTTGGTCGTCTGGATGGTGAACTTCACCGGCTTCTCCGGCGAATAGCCGGAAGCGGCGAGCAACTCCTTGGCCTTGTCCGGATTGTGCTCGACCTTGATCGACGGATCGAAGGCCGTGTATTCCGGCGTCTCCAGCGTCGCGATCGGCTGACCGTAGCCACGCAGCAGCCGCTTGACCAGCAGATCCTTGTCCACCGCCATCACAGCCGCCTGGCGGACGTTCTTGTCCAGCATCGCCTCGATGTCGTTGAAGAAGATCATGCCGATGTCGGAAACGTTCTTGATTGAGCCGGCCAGCCCGTCCTTGGCGATCAGCCGGTCATATTCCTCATAGGGAATTTCGAGCGTCACCTGTGAGGAGCCGGATTCGATCTCGGCGACACGGCTTGCCGCGTCGGTGACGAACTTGATCGTCACGTTCTCGAACGCCGGCTTGGTGCCCCAATAGTTCGGATTGGCCTTCAGCCGCAGGAAGGCGTTGCGCTCGAACTTGTCGACCATATAGGGGCCGGTGCCGATCGGCGCCTTCTCGAAGCCTTCGGCGCCGACCTTCTCGTAATAGGCCTTGGGCAGGATGTAGCCGGTCAGGAACGACATCCACTTGAAATAGACCGGATCGAACTGCACGACGTCGCCGGTGATCTTGTTGCCGTCGATCTTGAAATTGTTGACGTTCTTCCAGACGAACTGGATCGGGTTGCCGGTCTTCTCGTCGCCGGCCCGTGTCAGCGACCACACCACGTCTTCGGGTGTGAAGGGCGAGCCGTCATGCCATTTCACGCCCTCACGCACCGTCATCATCACCTTGGTGCGGTCGTCGTTCCAACCCCATTCGGTGAGCAGGCCGGGCGTGAAGGAAAGGTCCGGCTTTTGGCCGATGATTTGGTCGAACACCGACTGGTAGAGGCCCTGGATGGTCGGGTTCACCGCCGAGGGTCCGGTTGTCGGATCCCAGGAGGGCAGGTTGACATTGTAGGCGATGGTGAGCTCGTCCGCCGCCTTTGCCGCCCTCGGCAGGCCGAGCGTGGCGGCGCCAATCGCTGCCGCGCTATATCCGAGCAAGTCGCGTCTGTTGATGGTCATGGTCGTTCCCCTTGTTGGTTGTCATTTGTCCGCGCGGCGTTTTCATTCGGTGGTGGGCAACCGCGCTTGTCCATCCCGGAATTCTAGCTCTTTGTTGGAGCATGATCTTTCTCCGAAAACCGGTTCCCACTTTTTGCGTTCGCTGACCTTCGGTTCGGGATCATGCTCTAGTTCCCTCCCAACTGTTGGGCGAGCATGAAGCCGGAGCCAGCGCCCGTGCCGGCGCCGGGCCATGTCGCGGCGCCGGTGAGGAAGAGGTTCGAGACCGGCGTGCTCCAGCGCGCGAAGCCGCGCGCCGGGCGGAAGAGAAAATTCTGCGCCAGATGATGGCTGCCGCAGATCTGGTCGCCGCCGACAAGGTTCGGGTTCTCGCGCTCCAGGTCGAGCGGCGAGAACACCGCACGGCCGAGGATTTTCTTGGCCAATCCCGGCGCGTAGCTTTCGATGATGTCGAGCACGCGCTCGGCATAGGCGTCCTTGACCGCGTCCCAGTGAGCGGGGGCGATCTTGCCCGCGGCATCGCCGAGGATCTCCGCCGGCAGCATGCGCACCTGCACCCACAGCACATGCTTGCCGTGCGGCGCGCGCGACGGATCGACCGCCGTCGGCTGGCCGACGACCAGCACCGGCTGGTCGGGCAGCAGGCCGGCGATCGCCTGCTGGTAGACACGCGACATGGCGTCGAGCGACGGCGCCAGATGCACATAGGCGAACTGGCGAAGTTCGGCGCCGGCGCTCCAGTCCGGCAGGTCGTCCAGCGCGAGGTGGATCATCATCGTGCCCGGCGCATGACGGAATTTCTTCATCGCCGCATCGAAGCCGGCGTCGCCGGAGCCATTGGGCAGCAGCTTGCCCGGCAGCGCCTTCGGCGCGACACCGGCAATGACGGCCTTGGTCGCGCTATGGATTTCGCCGGATGCCAGCCGCACGCCGGTCGCCTTGCCGCCGGAAACCGTTATCTCGGCGACGTCCGCGCCGGTCGTGATCTTGCCGCCGGCCGCCGTCACCATGCCGGCCAGCGCGCGGATGATGGTGTCGGCGCCGCCCTTGCCCAGCACCATGCCAAAACTCTGGTTGGCCATCGATTCCAAATAGGGGAACACGGCGCCGCCGGCGATGTCGGGCGCGAAGTCGAGATGCATGCCCCAGGCCGCGAGGGTCGTGCGCACATGCGGCGTCTCGAAATTTTCCTCGAGCCAGGCACGAGGCGATGACAGCAGCAATCGAGCCGTATCGAGAGCGCCGGCGATGCCCTTCTTGCGCCACAGGTTCCAGCCCGTGCCGGCCAGCGCTTTTGCGCTCATCGGCGAGCCCAGCAGGCGGAACAAATGTTCGGCTTCCCCTGGAAAGGCGCTGACCAGGCGGCGCCATGCGGCTGCATCCGCCGACGAGAAGGCGGCCAGCCGCGCCGCCGTCTTCTCGAGGTCGTTGCTGACGCCGAACCATGTCCCGTCCGGAAAGGCGCTGGCGAAACAGTCGCCCACCGGCGCGAATTCCAGCCCGTGGCCTTTCAATTCATTTGCATATTTCCGGTGAAAGGCGGAGCCGGCGAAGAGGCTTAGGTTCATCGCGCCGAAATCGTGCCGGAAGCCGGGAAGCGTGTATTCGGCGGTCCGCACCGCGCCGCCGGTCGCCTCGCTGCGCTCGAAAACCGCTATTTTCCAGCCCTTGAGCGCCAGATGCGCGGCGCATGCCAGACTGTTATGGCCCGCCCCGACAAAGATGGCGTCGAACTCGCTCACGCCCCGCCCCAAAAATGCTTTATGCTTAAAGATAATTGCAGATGCATATGTTTTCGTCTAGTAGGTATATTAAGGGCCGCAACGAGCCTTGATGATCACCGACAAGAGGGAACGAAAGACCATGGACACGCAGAAACTCCTCGGCGAGGTCGCCGGCCAGCTGCTCTCGGGCGCCATCAAGGTGGTCGACCTGACGGCGCCGCTCGGTCCCGATACGCCGCTGATCAAGCTGCCGCCGGAACTCGCCGTCGACACGCCGAAGGTCGAGATCCACGAGATCTCCAAATATGACAAGAACGGCCCGTGGTGGGCCTGGAATTGGCTGAAGCTCGGTGAGCATTCGGGCACGCATTTCGACGCGCCGCAGCACTGGATCACCGGCAAGGACTATCCGGACGGCGCCACCGACACCATTCCGGCGCAGAATTTCATCGGCCCGGTCAACGTCATCGACTGCTCCAAGGAGTCGGCGGCCGACCACGACTTCCTGCTCACCGTCGACCATATCAAGGCCTGGGAAGCCCAGCATGGCGCCATCAATCCCGGCGAGTGGGTGGTGATGCGCACCGACTGGTACAAGCGCAACGGCTCGGAAGCCGAGTTCCTCAACGCCAACGAGACCGGCCCGCACACGCCCGGCCCGACGGCGGAAGCCATCCAGTTCCTGATAGCCAAGGATATCAAGGGCTGGGGCTCGGAGACGATCGGCACCGACGCCGGCAAGGCCGGCGGCATGGAGCCGCCGTTCCCGGCGCACACGCTGATGCACAAGGCCAACCGCTATGGGCTGGCCAGCCTCTGCAACCTCGACCAGCTGCCGCCGAAAGGCGCGATATTGATCGCCGCGCCGCTCAAGATCGAGCACGGCACCGGCAGCCCGATCCGCGCGCTCGCGCTGGTGGCGGGCAAATAGGCGAGGCGGCGGTCTTCGGGAGAAGATCATGGTCGCGGGCGATGGAATGATGACAGCGAGAGAGTGGCAGCCTGGCAAGGCCAGCGCTCTACGGCGCCCCCCTCTGTCCTGCCGGACATCTCCCCCTCTAGGGGGGAGATCAGCAGCTTTCGCGCCCCGCTCATCCTTTCGGCGTTGGAGATTGGCGAAAGCC
>NZ_VFTL01000065.1:0-15253 GCF_006439385.1 Mesorhizobium sp. B3-1-7 | reverse complement strand
GTGAAGCGCCGTCGCTGAAGCTGCCCATCTCCCTCCTTGCGGGGGAGATGGCCGGCAGGCCAGAGGGGGTGGGCGGGAACTCGGCATCGCCCATTTGAGGCTCATGCCCTCTTCGCCATTTCCCTCAACCTGAACTTCTGGATCTTGCCCGTCGACGTCTTCGGGATTTCGGCAAACACCACTGTCTTCGGCACCTTGAAGCGCGCCAGCAGACCTCGGCAATGTTCGATGATCTCGGCCTCGGTCGCGGCCTTGCCCGGCTTCAGCTCGACATAGGCGACCGGCACCTCGCCCCATTTCTCGTCGGCGCGGGCAACCACACCGCAGGAAGCGACCGACGGGTGCTTATAGAGCGCGTCCTCGACTTCGATGGAAGAGATGTTCTCGCCGCCCGAGATGATGATGTCCTTGGAGCGGTCCTTGAGCTGGATGTAGCCGTCGGGGTGCATGACGCCGAGATCGCCGGAGTGGAACCAGCCGCCGGCGAAGGCCTCGTCGGTCGCCTTCCTGTTCTTCAGGTAGCCCTTCATGACGATGTTGCCGCGGAACATGACCTCGCCGATGGTCTCGCCATCGGCCGGCGTCTCCACCATGGTCTGCGGGTTCATCACCGTGAGACCCTCGAGCGAGGCGTAGCGGACGCCCTGGCGCGCCTTCTTCGCAGTCCTCGGTCCCTTTTCCAGCGCGTCCCACTCATTGTGCCATTCGTTGACGACGGCCGGCCCATACGTCTCGGTCAGGCCGTAGAGATGGGTGACGGCGAAGCCGGCGTCGGCCATGCCGGAAAGCACTGCCTCCGGCGGCGGCGCCGCGGCCGTGTTGAAGGTGACGGTCTGCGCGAACTGTCGCTTGTCCTCGTCCCTCGCGTTGATCAGCACCGACATGACGATCGGCGCGCCGCACAGATGCGCGACGCCATGGTCGGCGATGGCGTCATACATCGGCTTTGCCCGCACCCAGCGCAGGCAGACATGGGTGCCGGCCTGCACGGCTAAAGTCCAGGGGAAGCACCAGCCGTTGCAGTGGAACATCGGCAGCGTCCAGAGATAAACCGCGTGCTTGGCCATGCCGGCATGGATGGTGTTGGTGTAGGCCATCAGCGCCGCGCCGCGATGATGATAGACGACGCCCTTCGGGTTGCCCGTCGTGCCGGAAGTGTAGTTGAGCGAGATGGCGTCCCACTCGTCATCGGGCATCGACCAGGCGTAAGCCTCGTCGCCGCCGGCGACGAACTCTTCATAATCGGCCGAGCCGATGCGCTCTCCTTTCGGATAGGGCGCGTCGGCCGCATAGTCAGGATCGTCATAGTCGATGACCAACGGCTTCACCTTGGCCAAGGCCAGCGCTTCCCTGACAACGCCCGAGAACTCGCGGTCGACGATCAGCACCTTCGAGTCGGCATGGTCGAGTTGGAAAGCGATAACGGCGGCGTCAAGGCGGGTGTTCAGCGAATGCAGCACCGCCTTGGTCATCGGCACGCCGAAATGCGCTTCCAGCATCGGCGGCGTGTTGGACAGCATCACCGTCACCGTATCGCCCTTGCCGATGCCGTGCTTCGCAAGCGCCGAAGCAAGCTTCAGCGAGCGGCGCCAGAAATCGCGATAGGTGATGCGCTGGTTGCCATGGATGATGGCGACATGGTGGGGATAGGTCTTGGCCGCGCGCTCGAGATAGGTGAGCGGCGTCAGCGGCTGGTGGTTGGCGGCGTTCCTGTCGAGATCCTGTTCGTAGGGATTGGCCATCCCGTTCTCCCCAAGGTTCTTTTCGAACCTTCTAACCTTAGGCCCTTCGTCACGCTATCCCCCTTCCGCGGCTGAAAATGCTATGCTGCGCCGGCTTGGTGGAATGGCGATCCGGATGGAGCCCCACCGTGAGGCGATCGCCGCTCACGCAGCAAATTTGACTTTTGTCGAGAGCCGTGACTAATGTCAGCCGAGGAGGCGGCATGGCGATCAGACCGGCAGAACAGATCATCCACAAGGCCGCCTGGCTTTACTATGCCCACGGCCTTCGTCAGGACGAAGTGGCGAGGCAGCTCAACATTTCACGCGCTTCGGTCGCCATGTATCTGCGCAAGGCGCGCGAGACCGGCATCGTCAACATCTCGACCTCGACGCAGCTCTTCACCGACGACGTCACGGCTCGCCGGCTTGAAGATGCCTTCGATCTCGACGCCGTCTGGATCGCGCCGGAAAATGCCTATCTCGCCGATCCCTCGACCGATATCGCCGTGCTGGCGGCGAGCGTCTTTCTCGAGCTGGTGAAGAAAGGCGACCGTATCGGCGTCGCCTGGGGCCGCACCGTCTACACCATCGCCGACATCATGTCCTATGCCGACCTGCAGGGCGTCACCGTGGTGCAGCTCTGCGGCAATCTCGGCGCGCCCTATTCCTATCGGCCCGACCAATGCACGATGGAGATCGCGCGGCGGCTGAACGCCAAAGGCCTCAATTTCTATGCGCCGCTGGTGCTCTCCACCGAGGAACTGGCGCAGGGCCTGCGCGCCGAGCCGGTGATCCGCGACCAGCTTGCCGGCATTGCCGATTGCGACCTCGCGCTTTATTCCGTCGGCGCGGTCGACGCCGACAGCCATCTGGTGAAATGCGGCGCATTGTCCGCAGGCGAGATGGAAGCGCTGCGCAGCCAAGGGGCTGCCGGCGTCATCGCCGGGCAGATCATCGACGCCAAGGGCGAGGTGCTCGACTGCAGTTACAACCGGCGCGTCATTTCCGCCGAACTCGCCTCGCTGCGCGCGATCGAGAAGCGGCTGATGGTGGTGCAGGAAGACACCAAATTCGAGCCGCTGCTTGCGGCCGTCGCCGGCGGGCTCTGCACGCATCTGGTGATCGGCGCGCACATGGCCGAGCGCCTGCTCAATCACGCGGGCGAAGCCGGCAAAAAGGCATCCTAGAAAAACCACCCTCGCCGCTTCTGTCATCAAGACGTCGCGGCCTTCTGTTCATGAGCAAAAAAGACGGAACCGGACGGAACGACATGCAGAACCTTTGGAATGACGCCGACGCGGAAAAGATGGTTGCCGACTATGCCAAGAAGGGCGTCGCCCGCGACCTTGCGCTGCGCGTCTACACGACCCGTCTGCTTGGCGGCGAGCCGCGGCTGGTGCTGCATGGCGGCGGCAACACCTCCTGCAAGACCAAGGCCACCGATCTGGTCGGCGACGAATGGGACGTGCTCTGCGTCAAGGGCAGCGGCTGGGACATGGCCGTCATCGAACCGCAGGGCCTGCCGGCGGTGAAGATGGGCGCGCTGCTCAAGGCGCGCTCCCTGGACCAGCTCGCCGACGAGGACATGGTGGCGCTGCTGCGCTCCAACCTCATCGACCCCGCCGCTCCGAACCCATCGGTCGAAACGCTGCTGCACGCCTTCCTGCCGCACAAATTCGTCGACCACACGCATTCCACGGCGATCCTCGCCATCGTCGACCAGGAAGACAGCAAGCCGCTGATCGAGACCGTGTTCGGCGACAGACTAGGTTACGTGCCCTACATCAAGCCGGGCTTCGACCTCGCCAAGGTCGCCGCGGAGGTGTTCGACGCCGACCCGAACGTCGAGGGCCTGATCCTCGACAAGCATGGCATCTTCACTTTCGGCGACGATGCCAGGCAGGCCTATGACCGCATGATCCACTATGTGACTATGGCCGAGGATTATGTCGCCAGTAACGGCAAGCCGCAGGCGGTCAAGGCGGCGCTGCCGGCAAAGCTCGCCCGGCCGAGCGACATCGCGCCGATGCTGCGCGGCGCAGTCGCGGTGGCGCGCGGCGAAGGCCGCTTCGACCGCATGATCAGCGACTTCCGCACGTCCGACGCCATTGTCGATTTCATCAATTCGGCCAAGATCGCCGACTATGCCGGCCGCGGCGTGTCGACGCCCGATCTGTCGATCCGCATCAAGACCGGACCGATGGCGGTGCCGGCTCCCGATGCCGGCAAGCTCGGCGATTACAAGGGCTTGGTGCGCAGCCATGTCGAGGCCTTCGTCAAGGACTACACCGCCTATTTCGAGGCCAATGACACGCTGGACGACGTCAAGCGGACCATGCTCGACCCGATGCCGCGCCTGACGCTGGTGCCGGGGCTGGGCATGTTCGGCCATGGCCGCACGCTGAAGGACGCGAAGATCGCCTCCGATGTCGGTGAGATGTGGATCGAAGCGGTGCGCGGCGCCGAGGCCGTCGGCAATTTCCATCCGCTGTCCAAGGCCGACCTCTTTCCGCTCGAATACTGGTCGCTGGAGCAGGCCAAGCTCGCCTCGAACAAGCCGAAGCCGCTGACCGGCCAGGTCGTGCTGATCACCGGCGGCGCCGGCGCCATCGGCGCTGCTACGGCAAAACTGTTCGCGGCCAACGGCGCGCATGCGGTGATCGTCGACCTCGATCCGGCCAAGGCGGTGGACGCGGCGAAGGCCGCCGGTAACAATTCGATCGGCGTCGGTGCCGACATCACCAATCCGGCCGAGATGCGCGCCGCCTTCGACAAGGCGGTCGCCGTCTATGGCGGCGTCGACATCCTGGTCTCGAATGCGGGCGCGGCCTGGGAAGGCCGCATCGGCGAGCTCGACGACGCCACTTTGCGCAAGAGTTTCGAGCTCAACTTCTTCGCCCACCAGTCGGCGGCGCAGAATGCGGTGCGCATCATGCTGGAACAGGGCACCGGTGGCGTGCTTTTGTTCAACACCTCCAAGCAGGCGATCAACCCCGGCCCGAAATTCGGCGCCTACGGCATCCCGAAGGCGGCGACCTTGTTCCTGTCGCGGCAATATGCGCTTGACTACGGCGCCTATGGCATCCGCTCAAATGCGGTCAACGCCGACCGCATCCGCTCCGGGCTTCTGACCGACACGATGATCGCCAGCCGGTCCGGCGCGCGCGGCGTGTCGGAAAAGGAATACATGTCCGGCAATCTGCTCGGACAGGAAGTGACCGCCGACGACGTGGCGCAGGCATTCCTGCACCAGGCGCTGGCCGAACGCACCACAGCGGACGTGACGACGGTGGACGGCGGCAACATCGCGGCGGCGTTGCGCTGACGAAGTAAAGACACAACCTTGGAGCGGTTCATCGTTTCATAAGCGGATGAACCGCTCCTCGTCTTGACACGGTTCCGAACGGAAGGCCTTTCGCGCTTCTGCTGAAAAACTGCTTCAACCGGTCAAAGTCCCACTCCAATCCTTCGGTTACTACTCGGACGGTTGAAGGGGCATGTCTGGTGTTTTGCGTGCGAGCTCCAACCCCGATCATTGGTGGAGTTGTCGATGCCCGCGAAAAGACTGCGTATAGGTGTGCTGTTCGGCGGTCGATCCGCCGAGCATGAGGTGTCGCTGCTTTCGGCGGCCAACGTCATGCAGGCGCTGGATCCGGCGAAATACGACGTCGTGCCGATCTTCGTCACTCGCGACGGCCAATGGCTGCTCAGCCGTTTCGAGGACGGCGCCCTAGCGACGCCGTCGGCTGGCATACAGCTGTGCCTGGTGCCGAGTGGGCAGGGGCGGATGCTGGCGATCCCTGCCAGCGGCGCACCCCATGACCTGCCCGTCATCGATATCCTGTTTCCAGTGTTGCACGGTCTGCATGGCGAGGACGGCGCGGTGCAGGGATTGGCCGAAGTGGCGCGCGTGCCGCTCGCCGGCTGCGGTATTCTGGGCTCGGCCACGGCCCTCGACAAGGACATCGCCAAGCGGCTGCTGAAGGCGGCGGGATTGCCGGTCGCGCGCTCGGTGACGATCGATGAGGGTCGGCTGCCTTCGCTTGCCGAACTGGAAGACAAGCTCGGCTTGCCGCTGTTCATCAAGCCGGCGCGGCAGGGCTCGTCGGTCGGCGTTGCGAAGGTCAATGGCAGTCAGGAGTTCGAGCGCGCGCTGGCGGAAGCCTTCCAGCACGATCGCAAGGTCCTGGCGGAGGAATTCGTTCGTGGCCGCGAGATCGAATTCAGCGTGCTGGAGAGCCCCACGGGCGAGCTCTTCGTCTCGCGGCCCGGCGAGATCGTGCCCGCGGAAAGTCACGGCTTCTACAACTACAACGCCAAATATATCGACGAGAATGGCGCGGCCCTGATCGTGCCGGCCGAGCTGCCGTTGGAAGTCGAGAATGCCATGCGCGATATGGCCGCCAGGGCGTTCAGAGCGCTCGGCTGCGACGGCATGGCCCGCGTCGACTTTTTCCTGATGCCGGACATGACGTTCCTGATCAACGAGCTCAACACCATTCCGGGCTTCACCAATATCAGCATGTACGCCAAGGCGATGGCGGCGAGTGGCGTCAGCTATCCGGAGGTTATCGAGCGCCTGTTGGCGCATGGGCTGGCGCGCGCCGGCCGTTGAGGCAAAAGGTTTGAGAAACTGGACGCAGGGGCGACTAGTTCCCCGACACAGGGATTTGGAAAGGTTGCCGCTTGTCTTGGTACAAGATTTTCCGTTCATTTGCGAAATCAGCGCAAACGCTGGAGATTGGTTGAAGCCGCCCCCCAACCTCGTCATTCTATGGCGGAGCAAGGAGCGAAGCGACGCGGCGCAGACCATAGAATCCATTCCGTGACTTGGAAGCGTTGCCGCGGTGCAGAATTCTGCTCCGTTGCACGCCCTGGCGAAGGTAACGGCATGGATTCCAGGGTCTTCGCGACGGTGCTTCGCTCCTGCTCCGCCCTAGAATGACGATCGCGACGGGCGTTTCGGCCAATCTCCAGCGCATGCCACCTGCCAACGCAAACAGAGCCGGCCGGTCAAAATCCCTGTGCTGGGGCGACTAAATTAGCCCGTCACCGTGGCCGGCCGCATCACTCCGGCAGGCCAGCCGCGCGGAAGCCATCCTCGAAATGCTTGAGCGTCGCCGCGTCGCGGAACGGTTCCGTCTCGACCCAGCGGCGGGTGGAAAAATGCGGATTGCCGACAAGGAACAGCGCAACCTCTGTGCGTGCCTCGTCGAGGCGGCCGAGCTGCGCCAGGCTTGCAGCCAGGAAGCGGCGTGAGCTGGTGCGGTAGGTCTCGTCGCGGCGCAGCGTCTCGACGGCGGCTTCATAGTCGCTGGCCGCATATTGCGCCTGGCCGAGCGTCAGATAATACCAGCTCGGCGGAAATGGGTTGAGCCGGAATGCCTTGCGAATGTGCTCGAGTCCCTCCTCGATCCTGCCGGCCAGAACCACGATGTCGGACAATGTCGCCCAGATATCGGCCTCGTTCGGGTCGAGATCGATCGCCTTGGCGAATTCCGCATCCGATTGCTCGAAATCGCGTTCATAGGCAAGAAGGTTCGCCAGAACCCAGCGGCAACCGGCGTCGTTGGGATCGATCGCCACTGCCTTGCGCGCCAGTTCCAGGGACGTGCTGCGGGCAGGCTCGAACGGCTCGCCCCAATGCACCCATCGCATCCAGTGGTTCATCGCAAGCCAGCGATAGGCCTCCGCGTAATCCGGATCGAGCGCGATCGCGCGCGTCAGCATCAGGTGCGCTTCGCGCGCCATCTGCGGCGACTCGTCGAACAGTTTTCGCGCGCGCACGACGAGATCATAGGCCTCGAGGTTCTTCGGCCGGTTGCGCGCCGGCGGCGCGCGCAATCGACCGAGCAGCGCCTCGACGATCTTGGCCGTCGCCTCGTCCTGAACGGCGAAGATGTCTTCCAGGCCGCGATCGAAACGCTCAGCCCAGAGATGCTCGCCGCTCAGCGCGTCGATCAGCTGAGCGTTGATGCGCACGCGTCCCGCGGCCCGTCTTGCGCTGCCTTCCAGCAGATAGCGCACGCCAAGCTCTCCGGCGATGGCGCGCACGTCCATGGCCTTGCCCTTATAGGCAAACACCGAGTTGCGCGCGATGACGAAGAGGCCCGGTATCCGCGAGAGATCGGTGATCAAATCTTCGGTCAGGCCATCGACGAAAGAGTCCTGCTCGGGATCGTTGCTCAGATTGATGAAGGGCAGCACGGCGATCGACGGTTTGTCGGGCAGCGGCAAGGGTTTGCGCGTCGCGTCGGGCTGTTCGACCGCACCGATGAAACGATAGCCGACACGCGGCACCGTGACGATCCACTCGCCACCACCGGTCGCCTGACCGAGCAGCTTCCTGAGCTGCGCGATCTGCACCGTGAGATTGCCTTCCTCGACCGCGGTGCCCGGCCACGCCGCGTCCATCAACTCGGCCTTGGCCAGGATTTCTCCCGGACGCGCAACGAGCGCTTCCAGCAGCTTCAGCCCGCGGTGACCGGCGGCAACGGGAACGTCGCCCCGGAGCAGCGTTCCCGCGCCAGGATCAAACACGAACGGTCCAAAAGCAAAGCGCGATCCCTGCATGCGGCGATCTATAGAGCAATTCCAGGAAAAGTGTGAAGCGGTTAAGTTCGGCGTCTTCGCCGTAACCTTCCGTCCGGAATTGCGTAAAAACAAAGGGATAGAGCGGTTCGGCGTTTTTCCGTGAAACAGTGACACGCTCTAGCCGATTTGGAAGTTTTGAGAACTATTTGGGAGGGCTTAATTACGCCGCCGGCCACCTGCGGCACACTGCAATCTCAATCAGGTCGAGGGCCTTCAAGCTTTCTGCCGCATGGAGGTTGCCATGAACGATACCTTCGCACCTTGCGCATCTCTGGCGGCGCGTCCAGCCGAGATCAACGGCCGCCGGCGCTACAGCCTCTCAGCCCTGCGCGGCCTCCTCGCCGAGCGCCGCAAGCAGGCCTATTTCCGCTTCGAGCTCAAGCGCATGGCGACGGACAATCCGCATCTGATCGACGACATCGGGCTGACGAGGAAAGAGGTCGAGGCGGAAATCGCCAAACTGCCCTTCTGGCAGCGATGACGTCGCGACGGTCCCTTGGAAAAGACAGAGAGCGGCCCACTGGACCGCTCCCTTCATCAGCAACGGGCAGAACCCTTACTTGGCGTTCGGATTCGGCATCCAGGCGGGCATCGCGACATCGGCATGGGCGAACTGCGGCAGCTTGGCCGACAGGTCTTCCATGTTCTTGATGTCCTTGTCGATCAGCTCCTTCTGGGTGATCAGCGTCGGCGGCACGATGACGTTGTGGCCGGGATCCTCGCCGGCGAGAAGCTGCGCCAGCGCGCGCACCGAGACCTGGCCGACGACGGCCGGGTTGGTGGCGGCGGTGGCCGCCCAGGCGCTGTCCGGCTCGCGCATCGCGGCGATATCCGAGGTCGAGATATCGGCCGAATAGATCTTGATGCCCTTGTTCAGGCCGGCCTCGTCGACGGCGATCTTCACGCCCTTGGCGAACTCGTCATAGGGCGCGAACATCACCTTGATGTCGGGATGCGCCTGCAGCACCGAGCGCGCCTGGTTGGCGACCGAGTTGGCGATCGGGTTGTCGAGCGTGCCGAACTGGGCGACCTCGCTGATGCCCGAATATTTCTTCTTCACGTCCACCCAGGTCTCGTTGCGGCGGTCGAGCGGCGCGATGCCGGCGACATAGACATAGCCGGCCTTCCAGCTCTCGCCATTGTCCTTCACCGCCTGCTCGAGCGCGAGCTTGGCAAGATCCTTGTCCGACTGCTCGATCTGCGGGATCTTCGGGTTCTCGACATTGACGTCGAAGGCGACGACCTTGATGCCGGCATCGACCGCGCGCTGGGCGGCGTCCTTCATCGATTCCGTCAGGCCGTGCTGGATGATGATGCCTTGCACGCCGAGCGCGATCGCCTGGTCGACCATGTCGGCCTGGAGCGCCGCATCCTGGCGGCTGTCCAGCACGCGCAGATCGACGCCGAGCGCCTTGGCCTGCGCCTCGACGCCCGAGAGATAGGCCTGGAAGAAGTCACCGGTCGACAGATAGCGCACCAGCGCGATCTTGACGCCGGGCTTGTCGAACGGCGCCGGCTTGTCCGCCGCCAATGCCGTGCCCTGCATCAGCAGAGCCGCGCCGGCAAGGCCGAGTGCTGCCTTCCCCAAAAGTCTTCTTGTGATGCTCACTTCGTTTTCCTCCGTTTTGTCTCAATGCCCCGGTCGAAACTATCTCTTGCCCCTGCCGGAAAGGGCGAAGGTGAAGACAAGGGCGACGACAAGCACCGCGCCCTTGACGAAATCCTGCGTGTAGTAGGGGGCGTTCATCATCGTCAGGCCTTGCAGCAAGACGCCGACGAACACCGCGCCTACGGCCGTGCCGAAGGCGTTGGGCTTGGCGGCGCCGAGCACCGCGTAGCCGATGAGCGCCGCGGCGACAGCGTCGAGCAAGAGATTATTACCCGAGGCGATGTCGCCGCGTCCAAGCCGGGCGGCGAGCAAAATCCCGCCGATCGAGGCAAAAACTCCCGAAATCACATAGGCCCAGATTTTGTATGCCTTGACAGGCGCGCCGGCGAGCTCGGCCGCCCGCTCGTTGCTGCCGACGGCATACATCATGCGGCCGAAGCGCGTGTATTCGAGGAAGAACCAGATCAGCGCCGCGAGCACCACCAGCACCACCACCGAAACCGGGATCAGGTTCGGGATGAAGAAATCGATGCGGTGGCGGCCGAGCGCCAGGAAGGCTTCCGAGAACTTGCCGTTGGCGACCGAGCCGTCGGGCATGGTCATGCCGGTGGCGATCGAGCGGCCTTCCGTCGGGATGCGCTGCAGGCCGAGCAGCAGGAACATCATGCCGAGCGTGGCCAGCAGGTCGGGCACGCGCATATAGACGATCAGCCAGCCGTTGATCAGGCCGACGATGACGCCGATGACAAGGCAGGCGATGACGGCGACGATCGCGTTCTGCTCCAGCACGACCATGGCGTAGGAAGCCGCCATCATGGCGCTGGTGGCGACGGAGCCGATCGACAGGTCGAAGCCGCCGACGACCAGCGTCGCGGTGACGCCGAGCGCCAGCACACCGGTGATGGCCACCGACTGGAAGATGAAGACGGCACTTTGCGGCGAAGCAAAACCATCGGCGGCGACCGCGAAATAGGCGATCAACCCGACCAACAGGACGATGAAGCCGTAGCGGATGGCGTAGTCGCGCAACATCACTCAGCGCCCCGCCGCGCGGCTGTCCGACAAAAGCTCATTCCAACTCCACTCCATGCAAATCCCTCGACCTCATGCCGCGCTGTGGAGCGGTCCGCCGGCCACTTCCGCCAGCAGCAGGTCGAGATCGATATCGGCGTTACGGTGCTCGCCGACGATCGTGTGTTCCGACATCACCAGGATGCGGTCGGCGGTCTCCAGCGCCTCGTCGATCTCGGTGACGAAGATCAGCGTCGCGCGGTCGTCGGCGCTGGCTCGAAGCTTCGCCGCGATGTCGCGGCGCGCCGAAATGTCGACGCCCTGGAAAGGCTCGTCGAGGATGAAGAGCCGCGAGGCCTGCGACATCCAGCGCGCCACCATGACCTTCTGCTGGTTGCCGCCGGAAAGCGCCGACAGCTCGTCCTTCTCCGAGCGGCAGACGATGCCAAGTTCGTCGATCTGGCGGCGGGCAACGACGCGCTCGGCGCGCTTTTTCATCACGCCGAGGCCCGACATGCGCTTGAGGAACGGCAGGCTGATGTTGCGCTCGATGTTGAAGCCGCCGACGATGCCGCTCGCAACGCGGTCCTTGGCGACCAGGAAGACGCCGGCGGCGATCGCCTCGCGCGCCGCGCCCGGCGCATAGGGCTTGCCGTCCATATGCATGGTGCCGGCGAGCGGCCGGCGCACGCCGAACAGCGTCTCCGCCAAAGCCGTCTTGCCGACGCCGACCAGGCCGGTGATCGCCACCACCTCGCCGGCGCCGAGCGTCATCGAGATCGGCCGCGACCCTTGCGCCAACCGCAACCCTTCGGCGGTGAAGACGGTTTGGGCCGAGCTTCTCGCCACCACCCGGTCGAGATGGATCTTGCGGCCAAGCATGGCGTTGACCGCGCCCTCATAGTCGAGCGGCTTCTTGTCGAAGACGCCGGAGACGACGCCGTCGCGCATCGACACGATGCGGTCGGCGAGCCGCCTTATGTCGGACATGCGGTGCGAGATATAGAGGATGGCGACGCCCTGCCCGCGCAGCCTGTCGATCAACGAAAACAGCCGGTCGGCCTCGGCGCTCGACAGTGAAGAGGTCGGCTCGTCGAGGATCAGCACCTTGGGCCGGTGCGCCATGGCGCGGGCGATGGCCACCATCTGGCGGTCGGCCAACGACAAGTCGCTGACGCGCGCCTTGAGGTCGATGGCAAGCCCCATGCGGTCGGCGACGGCCCTGGCTTCGGCCCGGACATTGGCAGGCTTGAAGAGCAACGACGCGCCTTTGCCGCTCAGCCGGTCGAGCGTGAGGTTGGTGGCGACATCGAGGTCGGCGACCACGCCGTCGTTGATGTTCTGGTGCACGGTGACGACGCCGGCGCGGATCGCTTCGGCTGGGGTCTGCGGATCGAAGGCCTTGCCGGCGAGCTGCATTGAGCCTGCGCCGCGCGCATAGACGCCGCTGACGATCTTGACCAGGGTGGATTTGCCGGCGCCGTTGGCGCCCATCAGCACGGTCACCTCGCCCGCAAAGAGGTCGAGCGAGATGCCGCCAAGCACCTCGTTCTGGCCGAAGGATTTCCTCAGGCCCTCCACATGGAACACGGCATCTGCGCCCATCCGTTCCTCCCGGATGGTGACGCTATGGGCTCATTCGGCAATTGTCAACACGATTGACATTTGCCAGAGCGCTTCCTAGCTTGGCCCCGCCGCCGTGGCTCCGCTATCGTCGGAAACCACGCGCAGGAGGGAGAGCATGACCGGGAAGTTCGAAGCATTGTCGGTGGAAACGCTGCCGAAACGCCTTGGCGAAACCACGGCGCTGACCGAGCGCATCGGCAAGGACGCCAGCCACTGGAAGGTACGCGAGGTCGGCGACGGCAATCTCAACCTAGTGTTCATCGTCGAGGGCGACCAAGGCGCCGCGGTGGTCAAACAGGCGCTGCCCTATGTGCGGCTGGTCGGCGACAGCTGGCCGCTGCCCTTGAAACGCTGCTTCTTCGAATATCATGCGCTGACCAGGCAGGAGCGCCGGGCGCCCGGCTCAGTGCCGGCGATCTATCATTTCGACGAGGCACAAGCGCTGATCGTCATGGAGTACCTGGCGCCGCCGCACATCATCCTGCGGCGCGCGCTGATCGACGGCCGCGAATTGCCGAATATCGCGCGCGACATCGGCCTGTTCATGGCCCGCACGCTGTTTCGCGGTTCCGACCTGCACATGCCGACCAAGGACCGCAAGGCGGATCTGGCGCTGTTCGCCGACAATGTCGAGCTGTGCGACATCACCGAGAACCTGGTGTTTTCCGACCCCTATTTCGACGCCAAGATGAACCGACATACCTCGCCGCAGCTCGACGGCCTGGTCGCCGAGCTGCGCGCCGACCGCGATCTCAAGGTCGAGGCGCAGCGGCTGAAGCATATGTTCGCCGCCAATGCCGAGACGCTGCTGCATGGCGACCTGCATTCAGGCTCGATCATGGTGACAGACACAGAGACCCGGATGATCGATCCGGAATTCGCCTTTTACGGTCCGATCGCCTTCGATGTCGGCATGCTGCTTGCCAATTTCTGGATGGCCTTCTTCTCGCAACGCGGCCACGAGGAGAAGGGCAGCCGCGACTCGATGCGCGCCTATCTGCTCGGCGTCACCGCCGAGACCTGGGCGACCTTCCGTGCCGAGTTCTCGCATCTGTGGCGGACCGAACGGACCGGCATGCTCTACCAGCGGAGCCTGTTCGAGGATCAGGGCGACCTTCTCGGCTCGGAACAGGCGCTCGACCACATGCTGCATTCCATCTGGGACGACCTGCTCGGCTTCGCCGGCATCGAGGTGCATCGGCGCATCCTCGGCCTCGCCCACAATGCGGATTTCGAGACCATTGCCGATCAAGACCTGCGCGCCAGATGTGAGGCCAAGGCTTTGCGCTTCGGCCGCCATATCGCCGTCAACCGGCGCCAGATCCATAGCATCGACGAGGTCAACAATCTGGCCGCGCTGATCGAACAGGAGAAGAGAATTTGAACGTCGGCGAACGCCATTACCGCACCATCTGGCTGAGCGACGACAAGCGGTCGGTCGAGATCATCGACCAGCGCTGGCTGCCGCATGAGTTCCGCATCGAGACGATCGGAACGGTTGCCGGCATCGCCACCGCGATCCGTGACATGTGGGTGCGCGGCGCGCCGCTGATCGGCGTCACCGCCGCCTATGGCGTCGCCATACAGATGAAAGACGATCCGTCGGACGAAGCGCTCGACGCCGTATGGGAGACGTTGCACAAGACGCGGCCGACGGCGATCAACCTGCGCTGGGCGCTGGACGAGATGCGACGGCATCTCAAGCCGATTGCACCCGCGGAGCGCGCGGAAGCCGCTTACCAGCGCGCCGCGGAGATCGCCGATGAGGATGTCGGGCTGAACCGCGCCATCGGCGAGAACGGGCTTGCCATCATCAGGCAGATCGCCGCGCGCAAGAAGCCGGGCGAGACCGTCAACATCCTTACTCATTGCAATGCCGGCTGGCTGGCGACGGTCGATTACGGCACCGCCACGGCGCCGATCTATCTGGCGACCGAGGCCGGCATTCCGGTGCATGTCTATGTCGACGAAACCAGGCCGCGCAACCAGGGCGCCCAGCTCACCGCCTGGGAGATGGCCGGGCACGGCGTGTCGCACACGCTGATCGTCGACAATGCAGGCGGCCATCTGATGCAGCATGGCGACATCGACATGGTGATCGTCGGCACCGACCGCACCACCGCCAATGGCGACGTCTGCAACAAGATCGGCACCTATCTCAAGGCTTTGGCCGCCGCCGACAATGACGTGCCCTTCTATGTCGCGCTGCCCTCGCCCACCATCGACTGGACCGTCGCCGACGGGCTCGCTGAGATCCCTATCGAGGAGCGCTCGGGCGATGAGGTTTCCCTGGTCTGGGGCAAGACGGCGGATGGCAAGATCGCGCAGGTGCGCGTATCGCCGGATGCGACACCGGCGGCGAACCCCGCCTTCGACGTGACGCCGGCAAGATTGGTGACCGGCCTGATTACCGAGCGCGGCGTGGCCAAGGCCTCGCGCGAGGGGTTGAAGGCGATGTTTCCGGAGCGAGGGTAGTCAGCTGATCTCCCCCAGCACGTCGTCATTCTCGGGCTTGACCCTAGAGTCCATGCCATGACCTCCGTCATCGAGCGCAGTGGTGAAGAATTCTGTAGCCGTTGCAACACGTTAGCGTCACGGCATGGATTCCAGGGCACAGTACACGACTCATTGGGTTTTGATGGTCTTAGGGAAAGCGCTGAGCCATGCGGTTAGCGCGTTTTGGGGTGAG
>NZ_VFTL01000064.1:0-16377 GCF_006439385.1 Mesorhizobium sp. B3-1-7 | reverse complement strand
GACAGCGAGAGAGTGGCAGCCTGGCAAGGCCAGCGCTCTACGGCGCCCCCCTCTGTCCTGCCGGACATCTCCCCCTCCAGGGGGGAGATTGGATGTCGCGCCGGCTTTCGCCAATCTCCAACGCCGAAAGGATGAGCGGGGCGCGAAAGCTGCTGATCTCCCCCCTAGAGGGGGAGATGGCCGGCAGGCCAGAGGGGGGCGCGAAGGAACTCGGCTTTGCGCGATTGACCTTCGCGCCCCATCATCCGCGAGCGCCCAATGACCGCCGTCGATCACATCATCGTCGGCAGCGGCATCAACGCCCTGGTCTGCGCGGCGATGCTTGGCGCCAAGGGCGCCAAGGTGCTCGTGCTCGAGCGCAACGACCGCATCGGCGGCTGCATGCGCACCGAGGAGATTACTGCGCCCGGCTTCGTCCATGACGTGATGGCGACGACCTTCGTGCTGTTCATCACCTCGCCGGCTTTTGCCGCGCTCGGCAAGGACCTCGCGCGGCACGGGCTGGAGTTCTGCCACACCGCCACGCCGACAGGCGTGCTCACGCCCGACGGCAGCCATGCCGTTATCACCACCGACCGCGCCGCCAACATCGCGGCGCTGAACCGGATCGCCTCCGGCGACGGTGACCGTCATGGCGGCGATGTCGGCGATATCGAGCGCAATGCCGGGCTGCTGTTCGGCCTGCTCGGCGGCGCGCTCTGGTCCTATCCGACAACGAAGCTCATCGCCGGCGAGGCCTGGCGGCGCGGCCCGCGCGATCTTGCCGCCTTCATCGGCGAGGCGCTGGTGCCCGCGCGCGGCTGGCTGGAAACGACTTATGCTTCCGAACTCGTCCGCGCGCTCTGGGCGCCCTGGGTGCTGCATGCCGGGCTGGGCCCTGAAGACGCCTTTTCCGGCCAGATCGCCAAGGTCATCGCTTTCGCGCTGGAGGCGGCCGGCGCGCCGATCGTCAAGGGTGGCGCGAAAAACCTGCTCGCCGCCTTCGAGGCGCTGATCAGGGAACGCGGCGGCGAAATCCGCGTCAACGCCGACGTCGCCTCGATCGTCCGGACAGGCGTCCGCGCCAGCGGCGTCCGGCTCGCCTCCGGCGAAACCCTGAGCGCCGCGAAGAGCGTCATCTGCTCGGTCACGCCGACGCAGCTCTATGGCCGTCTGCTCGGAGGGGATGCTCCCAAGCGCGACGTCGAAGCGACGCGCGTTTATCGCTACGGCAAGGGCAACTTCCAGATCCACTACGCGTTGGACAAGCCGCCGGCCTGGCGCGGCGAGGGTCTCGACAAGGTGGCGCTGCTGCATCTGACACCGGGTTTGGATGGCGTCTCAAAAGCCTGCAACGAAGCAGTGCGCGGCCTGCTGCCGGAGGTGCCGACGATCTGCGTCGGCCAGCCGCATGCGCTCGATCCATCGCGCTGCCCCGAGGGCAAGGCGATCCTTTGGCTGCAACTGCCCGAGGCGCCGCGCCACATCAAGGGCGATGCCGCGGGCAAGCTCGAGGCGCCGGCCGACGGCCGTTGGAGCGAGGCGTTGCGCGAGGCCTATGCCGACCGCGTCGAGGCGATCCTCGCCGACCACATCGACGGTTTTCGCGCGAGCGTGATCGCGCGCCGCGCCTATTCGCCGGCCGATCTCGAAGCGATGAACGTCAACCTGGTCGGCGGCGATCCCTATGGCGGCTCGTCGACCATCGACCAGTCCTTCCTGTGGCGGCCGTTCAAGGCCAGCCGCAACCATGAGACCGGCATCAAAGGCCTCTATCATATCGGCGCCTCGACCCATCCGGGCGCCGGCCTCGGCGGCGGCTCCGGCTTCCTTTTGGCGGGGAGGCTCTGATGGAACAGAAACTCGCCGAAAAACGCCAGCGCATCTCTACCCTCGGTCAGATTGGCCTGCAGCAGTTCGCGCCCTATCTGATGAACCGCATCATGGGCCGCTACAACGCCACGCTGCGCGACGACTTCCGCAAGCAGGGCCTGACCATTCCACAGGTGCGCACGCTCGCCGTGCTCTCGGTCACCGACGGCGTCACCGTCAATGACCTCTCGGTTTACACAGTGATCGAGCAGTCGACCTTGAGCCGCACGCTCGACGCGCTGGAAGGCCAGGGCCTGGCGCGGCGCGAGCAGGGCGTCACCGACAGCCGCTTTCGCCATGTGTTCCTGACCGATGACGGACGCGCGCTGTTCACGCGCGCCTGGCCGGCCATGCACGACGCCTTCGAGGCGATGTTCGACGGCATCGACGATGCCGAATATGCCGCGCTGATCGCTACATTGCAGAAGATGCTGAAGAACATCCGCAAGCACGAGATTTAGTTGTACGCGCCGCCGCTTGGCGGCAACGGAAGGAGGCAGAGATGGCCGAACGGTCTTTTGCCAAGGAAGTCGAAAAGCTCAGGCTTGGCGCCGGCGAGGAATTCGCAGGCGAAGGCATCCTCGCCATCACCAAGGCGCTGCTGCAATGCGGCGTCGGCTATGTCGGCGGCTACCAGGGCGCGCCGATCAGTCATCTGATGGACGTGCTGGCCGACGCGCAGGATATCCTGGGCGAGCTCGGTGTGCATTTCGAGGCGAGCGCTTCGGAAGCGACCGCCACCGCGATGCTCGCCGCTTCCGTGCATTACCCGATCCGCGGCGCCGCAACCTTCAAGTCGACCGTCGGGACCAATGTTGCTTCGGATGCGCTCGCCAACCTGGCGTCCGGCGGCGTCACCGGCGGCGCGCTGATCATCGTCGGCGAGGACTATGGCGAAGGCTCCTCGATCATGCAGGAGCGGAGCCACGCTTTCGCCATGAAGAGCCAGGTCTGGCTGCTCGACCCGCGTCCGAACCTGCCTTCGATCGTCAAGGCGGTGGAGGACGGCTTCGAGTTGTCGGAGGCCTCCAACACGCCGGTCATGCTGCAGGTGCGCATCCGCTGCTGCCACGTGCACGGCCACTTCATCGCCAAGGACAACAAGCGCCCGCCAATATCGGTCGCCGATGCGCTTGCCGCGCCGCGCCGCGACACCGGCCGCATCGTGCTGCCGCCCGCCTCTTTCCTGCATGAAAAGGAAAAGGTCGCCAAGCGCTGGCCGGCGGCGGTCGATTTCATCAAGAGCCGCAAGATCAACGAGATCTTCGGGCCGGATCATGGCTCCGTCGGCATCGTCATGCAGGGCGGCATGTACAATTCCGTCATCCGCGCCCTGCAGCGGCTGGGCCTCGCCGACACCTATGGCGACACCGACGTGCCGCTCTATGTGCTGAACGCCGTCTACCCGCTGGTCGACGACGAGTTCCTGTCCTTCTGCGAAGGCAAGCAGGCGGTGCTGGTCGTCGAGGAAGGCCAGCCCAACTACATCGAGCAGGCCTTCGCCGCGATGCTGCACAAGGCCGGCCGCGGCACCAGGCTGGTCGGCAAGGAGCATCTGCCGATGGCCGGCGAATATACCGGTCAGGTCATGCTCGACGGCATCGGCTCCTTCCTGCGGGCGCACGCCCCGCATCTGCTGCCGGGCGAGGTGCGCGCGCCGAACAAGCTGGGCGAGGGCGTCGATACGGCCGATCTCATCAATGTCGTTCCGGGCCGCCCGCCGGGCTTCTGCATAGGCTGCCCGGAGCGGCCGATCTTCGCTGCGACGAAACTGGTCGAACAGGAACTCGGCAAGCACCACATCGCCTCCGACATCGGCTGCCATCTGTTCTCGATCATGCCGCCTTTCGAGCTCGGCGCCACCACCATGGGCTACGGGCTCGGGCCGGCGTCGGCCTCCGCCTTCAATTCGCCGGAAGCCAAACGCCGCTCGATCTCCTTCGTCGGCGACGGCGGCTTCTGGCACAATGGCTTGACCTCCTCGATCGGCAACGCCGTCTTCAACAAGAATGACGGCGTCATCGTCATCGTCGACAACTTTTACTCGGCCGCCACCGGTGGCCAGGACATCCTGTCCTCGCGCGCCTCGAACCGCACCAAGTCGACCAAGCATCCGATCGACGAAGCGGTGAAGGGCATGGGCGTCAAATGGCTGCGCCACATCGATCGCACCTATGATGTCGGCAAGATGCAAGCCGCGCTGCGCGAGGCGCTGACCACCGAGGAGAAGGGGCCGAAAGTCATCGTCGCCTCGTCCGAATGCATGCTTAACCGTCAGCGCCGCGAGAAGCCGCTGGTCGACAAGGCGATCAAGGGCGGCGAGCGCGTGGTGAAGCCGAAATTCGGCGTCGACGAGGACATCTGCACCGGCGACCACGCCTGCATGCGGCTCTCCGGCTGCCCGTCGCTGTCGGTCAAGTCGCTCGACGATCCGCTGCGCGACGATCCGGTCGCCTCGATCGACCAGAACTGTGTCGGCTGCGGCAATTGCGGCGAGGTGGCGGATGCGGCCGTGCTATGCCCCTCCTTCTACCGCGCCGACGTCGTTCACAATCCGGGCCGCTGGGACCGTTTCCTGGAAAGCGCGCGCCGCGCCGTGATCGGCCTGTTGCAGCGGCGCCGCGAGAGCCGCCGTTTGATGTTCGCCGATGCTTGACCAGGCTTCTCCCCTGCGCCCGAAAACGGGCGCTTCTGACGACGAGCGGGTGATAAAACTGGCCGTGCTCGCGGTCGGCGGCCAGGGCGGCGGCGTGCTTGCCGACTGGATCACCGACGTCGCCGAGCGCAACGGCTATATCGCGCAATCGACCTCCGTCGCCGGCGTCGCCCAGCGCACCGGCGCGACGATCTATTACATCGAGATGGCCCGCGACACCGGCCGGCTGCCGGTCTTTGCCCTGTCGCCCTCGCAGGGGGACGTCGATATCCTGATTGCCGCCGAGCTGATGGAAGCCGGCCGTGCCATCATCCGCGGTTTCGTCACGCCCGAGCGCACGACGCTGATCACCTCCTCGCACCGCATCGCCGCCGTCTCGGAAAAGATCGAGCCGGGCGATGGCCGCGCCTCGTCGGAGAAAGTGCATGCGACGGCACAGGCAGCGGCCAAGCGCTTCATCGCCTTCGACATGGAAAAGATAGCCGCCGACAACGGAACCATGATCTCGGCCAGCCTGCTCGGCGCGCTGGCCGGTTCCGATGCGTTGCCCTTCACCCGCGAAAGCTACGAACAGGCGATCGGCGCCGGTGGCCGTGGCGTCGGGCCAAGCCTCGCGGCCTTCGGCGCAGCTTGCGACCGCGCGCGAGGCATCGCTGCTGCTCCGGCGGGCGACGAGGCAGAGGCGAAACCTGCCATTGCCCAACCCAGGCCAACGGCGAGCGTCAGTGGGCCTGAAACTTTGCTGAAGGGCTGGCAGGAGCTTGCCGGCCGCGTCGCGGCACTGCCGGTGCCGGTGCGCGACATGGCCGAACGCGGGCTGAAGAAGGTCGTCGACTATCAGGACATCGCCTATGGCGGCGAATATCTCGACGGGTTGGACAGAGCGGCCGCGCTCGACAATGCCGAGCGCGGCTTCGCGCTGTCGATCGCCGCGGCAAAGCATCTCGCCAACGCCATGTGCTACGACGACATGATCCGCGTCGCCGATTTGAAGACGCGCTCGACCCGCGACCGGCGCGTGCGCAAGGAAGTCGGCGTCAAGGAAGGTTCGGTCCTGCAGGTCACCGAATATTTCCATCCGCGCATCGAGGAGTTCTGCGGCACGCTGCCGGCGGGGCTGGGCAGCTACATCGAAAGCCGGCCGAAGCTCGCCGCTTTCCTCGACCGCCGCATCAACCGCGGCCGCCACATCCGCACCGACAGTTTTACCGGCTTCGCCATGCTGTGGTTCATCGGCGGCCTGCGCCGCTGGCGCCGCGGCCTGCTGCGCCACAGGGTCGAGGTCGAGCATCTGGAGCGCTGGTACGGCCTGGCGCTCGGCTATGTGCCCCAGGACTACGCTTTGGCCACCGAAATCCTCAACTGCCGCCGGCTGATCAAGGGCTATAGCGACACCCATGCGCGTTCCCAGTCGAAATTCGATCGCGTGCTCTCGGCGCTTCCCATGCTGAAGGGCAGGGACGATGCCGCCGACTGGATCCGCCGCCTGCGCGAGGCGGCGCTGAAGGACGAAAAGGGCGATATGCTGGACGGCGCGCTGAAGACCGTGGCGACGCTCGACGAAGGCGGCGCCCGCTAACGAAGACGTGATCCGCACCGCTCCGACGGAATTCGGCCCTGTCCCCCGTTTCAGGGAGGTAGGGAGAAATTACGGAGACAACGCATGTTCGCAAAATACTTTCTGCCTCTCGCCATGGCTGCCGGCACGTTGATGCTGTCCAGTGTCGGCTCGCAGGCCATGCCGATGGCCAAGCCGGATGCTGCGTCACCACCGGTCGAAACCGTCGGCTGGCGCTGCGGTCCCGGCTGGCACGTGAACCGTTGGGGCAATTGCGTGCCCAACGGCCGCCGGTTCATCCGGCCCGTGCGCCATTGGCATCCCGGCTTCTGGGCGCATCACCGCTGGCACCCCGGCTATTGGAGCTAGTGATCCGTCGAGGGGTTTGACACCCGCGCCGGAAACGGCGCGGGCGTTTTTTGTTGAGTTCCCCATGCAGGTTCTTTCGGTGGGCCCTCGCGCCAGCGATCGTGAGTGGCCGAAGCCCCTCAGCGTCATCATCACGGGCGAAGCGACGCGGCGCAGACCCTAGAATCCATTCCGTGCCTTTGGCCGAGGGATGCAGCGGAGCAGAATTCTGCACCGCGGCGACGCCTCAACGTCGCGGAATGGATCCTCGGGTCTGCGCGCGTCGCTTCGCTCCTTGCTCCGCCCTAGAATGACGATGACAGCAGACCCCGCACCTGTCACCGATGGGCATAGCCGAGGCTCACGCCACCAGATCCCGCATCGGCTTCACCGCCGCCGACTCCGGAAACACCTTGTCGCCGAGCACCGCCGCCGACAGCCCGAACTGATCCGCCAGCAGCCCCTTCAGCACCGCGCGCACATCGCTTGTCGGCGCCAGGTCGCGCTGTTCGTAGAGCTGCGCCGGCTTCAGCCCCGGCCAGTCGGCGATGACGCGGCCGCCCTTGATCGCGCCGCCGGCGAGCAGCACCACCGTGCCGGTGCCGTGGTCGGTGCCGACCGTGCCGTTGATGCGCGCCGTGCGGCCGAACTCGGTGATCGCGACGACCGCCGTTTCCTTCCAGCGCTCGCCGAGTCCCGTCTCGAACTCGTCGAAGGCGCCGTCGAGGCCGCCGAGCAGATTGGCGAGCCGGCCGGTGGCGCCGCCTTCGTTGACATGCGTGTCCCAGCCGTCGAAGGCGAGCGCGGCGATGCGCGGCCCATCATCGGCCGCCATCAGCCGCGCCGCGCCTTGCGCCGACAGCCGCATGCCGGCAGCATTGCCGAGACCGCCCTTAGGCTTCATCGTCGTGCCGTCGAGCTGGTCGCTCAGCGCCATGCGGTAGGCGTCGAGCCCTTTCTGAAGCGCGGCCGCCAGCACCGGATCGCGATGGTTGTAGAGATCGAGCACGCGCTCGGCCAAGGCGTCGCTGGGCGTCGGCAGGGCCTGCGGCGCCCAGCCGAGCACGGGTGCTGCGCCGCGGATCACCAGTGGCGTCGACGGTCCGACCGCGAGGCCGCCGAGTTTCGCCACGCGTTCGCCCGCCGGCAGGCTGGCCAATGCCCGGTTGAGCCAGCCGGTGGTCGCGTTGCCGGGACCGGGCAGGCCGCTTTCCAGCACGTCCTGGCCGTCGAAATGCGAGCGGTCGCGGTAGCCGGTCGCGGCCGCGTGCACGACGGCCGCCTGGCCTGCCTTGAACAGGCACGCGAACACCGGCATTGCCGGGTTGACGGCGAAGAAACCGTCGAGCGGCAATGCCGGGTTGGCGCCTGAGAGCGAAAGCGCGATGTCGCCATGCAGGCCGGCATAGTCCGGATCGCCGACCGGCCCGACCGTCGACAGCCCGTCGAGCGCGCCGCGCAGCACGATGACGATCAGCCGCGGGTCGCGATTGTCGGCCGCTCGGGCAAAGCGCGGCAGGCAGGCCCAGGCGAACAGCGCGCCGCCGGTCATCAAGACGGCACGGCGGGACAGGTTGGGAGTTTCGCAGAGAAGGCTCACGGGTTCATCTCCATTGCTAGGTCACCGTCGCTGGAATTCCGGCGCCATCAACAGCAGCGCCAGGCCCTGCTGCTTGGACTCCGCCCGCGCAATCGCCTGCCGTGTTTCGGCCGAGACGGACGCACCGATCAGCGACGCCAGCGTCTCGTCGGGGTCGCCGATTTCGTCCGCTTGCTTCGCGGCCTGCCAGGCGATGTTCAGCCGCGTCTTGAGGCCCTCGGCGGAAGCCCATGCATCCGTCCGGTCGGAAAAGCCGTTCGGCCCCGGCGGTCGCCATAGCGGCTCGCCGAGCACGCTCAGCCAGCGAAGCGACCGTTGCGGCTCGTTGCCGGCGGTGGCGCCGACCGCGCGCCGCAGCGCGACGACATAGTCCAATGGCGAGCGCAGCTTGGTGAGCGGCGTCGACCAGGCTTCGGGCATGTCGATCAGCGTCAATGCGATCGCGCGCAGGTCGCCATCGGTCTTGGTGAAGACCGTGGCCAGGCGGGCGACAGCCGCCGGCGGCGGATCGTCCGCGATGAAATGGCGCGCAAGCTTGGTGGCGATGTGCCGCGCAGTGGCCGGATGGTGGGCAATGTCGTTGAGCGCCGCTTCCGCCTGGCCCATGCCGCCGTCGGGATAGGTCTTGCCGAGCAGCACCGCCTTGCCCGGCTGATGCGCATTGGCGTTGAAGACGAAGCTTCCCGGCTCTCCCAGCCGCCCCTCGCGTCCAGCCATCGTCCAGCCGGTCAGCATGCCGGCGAAGCTGGTGACGTCGGCTTGGGCATAACCGCTGCCGACGCCCAGCGTGTGCAATTCCAGGATCTCGCGGGCGAGGTTCTCGTTGAGGCCGCGTCCACGCCGCTTGCCGGCGCGCGAATCCGGCCCGATCGATTGCTGGTTGTCGAGATAAAACAGCATCGCGGGATGATGCTCGACCGCCAAAAGCATATCGGCGAAGCGGCCGAGCACGAAAGGGCGGATCGCCTCGCGCTCGAAGGCGCCGGCGCATGCCCGCACGACCGGTGCCTTGGCGACGGAAACGCAGAAATGGTTCGACCAGAAGCCGACCAGCCTCTCGACGAAGCCCGGCGTCGCGGCCAGCGCCTTGTCGAAACGGGCCTGCGCTTCGTCGCGATAGATGTCGGCCTCGACACGCGGCACCGCGGGTTTGGTTTTTGTCCCGGTCGGGCCGGCCGGCTCTTCCGCGGCTATCGGCTGCATCGCGGCCGCCGCCTTCTCATCCCGCGCCGCCTTGCGCTCCATGGCCGCCGTCATGCTGGCCTGGATCGCCGCGGTGCTGTCCAGCAGCCCGGCATTCTTCGGGTCGTCGGGGGAAATGAGCGCGATGTCCTGCTGCCTGATCTCGGCCTTGAGGTAGCCGCGCGGATCGGCGGCGATCTTGCCGAGGTTGTCGCCAGCTTTTGCGCCGAGGCCGAAGCGGTTGAGCGCGACCAGGGCGGGGTCCGGCGAGACGGAATTTGAGACCGGTGCGGCCAATGAAGCCTCCGTTCCGAACCGACGCTTCGGCCGGCATGTTGCATGGATCGGGAAGGGCGCTCACGACGTCGGCCGCAGCACCGGCGTCATGAGCAGGCCGTCACCAGCGGCGCCAGTGGTGCCAGCGGTGGTAAGGATGCCAGACCGGGCCGATATAGACGCGCGGCCCGCCCCAGTAATAATAGCCGGGATAGATCACGCGGCGATTGGGGACGCAGCGGCCCCAGTGGTTGGGCTGCCAGCCCGGACCGCAGCCCCAGGCGACACGCTCGATAAGCGCCGGCGCCGGCGCAGCCGGTGCGATCGGCATCGCCGAGGCGGCGCTTGCGGCGGCCGTCCCGCCGATGGCGAGCGCTGCCGCGATCGAATATTTCGTCAGACTGTTCATGGAATACTCCCGAAAGCTTCGAGGTTGAAGAGAACCTGCCCGTCGCCGGAGGCGGTCACAGGCCTGTCCCTCTTTTCCTTGAACGGGGCGTGTCCGCTCTTTCCGTCGTCGCCTATGGCATTTTTTTTGCAGGCGCCGGCGGCTGCCTGCCGGCGCGCCGCATCAGGGCGTCCGCCAGCAGCTGGCGGTCTTCCGCCGATCCCGACGCGGCGAATTCGATGATGCGTTGCTCGAGCCGCGCCCGCACGGTGACATCGGCATTGCGCGCGCGCTCGAGCGCCGCCGCAAGCGCGTTGCTGTCGAGCGTCGGCTGCTGCAGAAGGTTCGCCGCCTCGCGCCGAGCGGCCTGTCCGTCGAGGATCACGTCGCGGGACTCGCGACGCACCTCGCGCAGCGCCTGACGGAAGACCTTGCGGTCGGCGGCCGGCAGCCTGCCGCCGGCCGATTCCAGCGAAAAGCCTGGATTGGACTTGCCGATCAGCCAGCCGGCGCCGCCGGCGAGCGCGCCGATCAGAAAGACATTCAGCACCAGGGATGCCGCCACGAGACGGGGGTTCATAGGTCCTCCTCGGCCTGATCGGCGTCGGGACCGGCATCGCCGAACGACGTCGCGTTGGCATCCATCACATAGTGGTCGGAGGGAGCGTCCGGGGCAACGACGGTCACCAGCGCCAGCCCGGCCACGGCGCCGGCCAGGCCGGCACCGGCAAGCCCGAAGCCCAGCCACCAGAACCGGCGGTGGCGGCCCTGCCTGACCTCGGTCGCGGCGCGGGCGACAATGGCTCGATGGAGCGCCGGGCCGGGTGCTTCGACGCGATGCCGGTCGAGCATGGCGTCGAGCCTGCCGGCGCGCGCCAGGATGGCCCGGCCCTCCTCGGTATCGGCAAACAGCATCGCGGCGGCCTGTTCGGCCGGCGGCCAGCGGTGCAATGCGCCGCCATAGGTATCCGCCAGCGCGGCGAAGCGCCCGGCATCCATCGGCCCGTTTGCGGTCTTCTCAGCCATCTCGTTCCCCCTTCCACCGTTTTAACGTGGCCCCCCACGCCGCAGTCCTCAAAATTCGCAGTCCCTTCGAGGTCTCAGTCATCGCCATCTCCCGCGAGCATGGTCTGCAAAGCGCGCCGGCCGCGCGCGAGCAGGCTTTCCAGCGCATCGACGCTGACCTGCATGGCGCCAGCGGCCTCGATGTTGGACAGCTCCTGATAATACACCAGCACGATCGCCTCGCGCTGGCGCGGCGCGATACGCTGCAGCGCCTGGCTGACCCTGCGCTCTTCGTCGCCCGGCATTGCATCGGGAAGCGGCGCTTCATCGGCCACCTCCGGCAGCTCGTCCGTCGTCCATTCGCGCCGGCGCCGCAGCCGGTCGTAGCAGAGGTTGAGCGCGACGCGGTGGATCCAGGTGTCGAAGCGCGCCTGTCCCTGGCGCCAGCCAGAGGCGTGGCGCCAGATGCGCATGAACGTCTCCTGGGCGACGTCCTCGGCCTCCGCCGCGTCGCCGAGCATCCGGGCGGCCAGGGCCAGGATGCGCGGCAGCTTGCGCGCCACCATCACCTGCACGGCGCCGGGGTCGCCGGCGCCGATGCGGCGTACCAGTTCCTCGTCCGGATCGGCGTCCATCAACCCGGGCGCTCGCGGCTGTCATTATGCGGCATAGCCTCTTGGTCATTGCTCCTGATTGGGAGCGGATTTGTGGCCCGGCCTCTCGTCGGCGCCAAGCACGCCGTCGCCGTTCCTGTCGAGCCTGGCGAAGCGCTTGGCGAGGAAGGCGTCGAGCTCGCCCTTGTCGACGAAGCCGTCCTTGTTGGTGTCGATGCGCGCGAAGGATTTGACCGGATCGCCCTTGGCCTTGCGGGCGGTCTGGAAAGCGGTCCATTCGGCTAGGCTGACCTTGCCGTCATTGTCCGTATCGGCCCGCATGAACGCCTTTTCCCGGCGTGCCTCGAACTTCTCCAGTGTCAGGCCGGACTTGGTTTGGTCAGACTTGGTGGCCGGAGCCGAGGTGCTCGGCGCCGTCTGGGCCGGGGCAGGGGGCGGCGTCGTTGTCTGGGCGACCGCGGCCGCGGTCTGCAAGCCAAGGGCAACGACGAATATCGTTTGGCGGATCATGCTCTCGTCTCCGGTGGCGCGCCGCCATTGGCGGCCACGCTTCAGCCGTTAAACGCGAGGCAAAGCAAAATCCGTCGGTCTTTTTTCGACCGGACAAAAAGTCCCCGGGATCCGGCCTGACCGGACCGGATCGTCCCTGAAGGACCGAAAGCGACGACTATCTCGGGTGGTCGACGGCCACCAGCTGGTCCGGCTTGAAGCCGGCATGCTGCGGGGTCCAGACGTCGCCTTCGCGGTTGAACCAGTGGCACAGATACGTGCCTGAGGCCGCGCCGTCGCTGATTGTCATTTCCGGGCCTCCGGATTTCAGCCTGACGACGTCTCCGGTCTTGAAACTGTTGGGCATTTCGACCTCCCATGCTGACAAGGCGAGTTTCCCACCAACAACGATTCCCGACAATGGCCGAGATGCGCCGATGACGTGGTGCAGGCGGGAAGGCGTGGAAAACTGGTGCCGCTAGCGTGATCCGCGAGGCAGCACCGTCATATCAAGGCTTTTGAGCTCCACTGATTGGCTGCCTTCTCCGCCCGGGAGGACGATCATGGACCTTTCTTCCGACAATTTGCGGCATGGGCGCACAGGTGGAAGCCCGGCTCGCTTTTTGTGGTTAGGATTTGAGGTCAGCAAGCCGGGCTATGCGCCGACCGATGGGCGGGGGGCTTGGGGTTATCAGCCGGCGCGATCGCGAGACTGTCTGATTTGCCTGCCAGCCCACAATCGACCGAGGTCCGTCCTGCCAAACGCATTGGTCCGAAAGGACCAAAGATATAGCCCCTTATTCCGTTGGGGCAGCTTGCCCGCCGGCGGTCTTTTGTTACCTGCCCCCATTGCCCACGGTTAACGAGCAGACCGCTCACCGCCCGGCCTCCGTTAACAGTTTGGTTCTCGTGGAGAAACTTGGTGCCGCTTGCGTGACTCGAACACGCGACCCCATCATTACGAATGATGTGCTCTACCAACTGAGCTAAAGCGGCCCGGGAAGCGTCAGGCTTCCAGAATGGGCTGGGTGATAGACTCAACCGCTCGCTAATTCAAGATGGGCAGCGGTGAATTCCGGCCTCGTTGGCGGCAATTCCGATCTACGGTTACCGCGCAACGGGCACAGGCGCGGCCCGTGGCGGGTGTGCGGGCCGCACGTCCTTCGCACCTGGCTGGCCGGCGCGACCGCGCCGGTGGTGACGAAAAATGTTGATTCTTAAACAAAAAATGCCGAAATGGCTTTGGCCGGCAAGGCAGCCGCTCGCCGTTGATCGATTGGTCGCCTGCGGCTGACGATCAGACAACCGTGAGCGAACGCGCAGAGGGAGCTCGCTTGGACCCCATCGAGAAAGCGATCCGCAATGCCTTCGAGAAAGGCAATGCCGAGGACCGGGCGTTCCGCGAGAAGGTCTATCGATCGGCCTTTGCCGCGCTCGACCGCGTCCTGCAGGCCAATCCGAACGTCACGGTCGAGGCCGCCATCAGCCGCCGCAAGGCGGTGCAAGCCAAGATCGCCGAGATCGAATCGGAATTCCTGCCGGCAGTGCCCGATGTGACGCTGCCGCCGGAAAACGTCGCGCCCGCCGGCAATGGCGCGCCGAATCCCCGCGTCGAAGCGCCGGCCGTGTCGGCCGCGCCGTTGGTCGACGCGCCGCTGCCGCCATCGCAATCCGCGCCCTCGCCCTCGATCACCGTCGACGGCCCGGTGCAGCCCGATGCTTCGGACCAGCCGCGCTCACGCGTGCTGCCGCGCGTGCCCGACATCATGCCGGACGAGACGGCGCTTCCCGACGCGCCGTCGCTCGACGATTCGCCGGGCGCTCCCGTCGGCAACGGCGCTGAGGTCGCGCCCGACCGCGACGAGCGGCGCATCAGGGGGCGGCGCCTGCCGCTGACCGCGATCTTCGTCGTCGCGACATTGCTCGCGGCCGCCGGCATCGGCCTCTATTTCGCCAAGCAGACCGGCGTCTTCAAGACAGCGGCCGAGCTCGACACCGGCCCGCCGGAACCGACGCCGACGCTGGACGACGAGGATTCCTCGCCGCCGGCCGAACCCGGCTCGCCGCAGAAGCCGGGCGAGGCCGACCAGTCGAAGAACTGGATCAACGTCTTCTCGCCGGCCGATCCGACCCGTGTCAGCACGCCGTCCGACGCCGCCGCCGAGGTGATGAAGGACGACACCGGCCAGTTCCTGCGCATCCGCTCGGGCGCGTCGGGTTCGGCCATCGCCTTCGATGTCGGCCAGGGCGTGCTGGAGAAGCTTGCCGGCAAGCACGCCATGTTCGACATCGTCGCCCGCTCGGAAGAAGGCAAGGAGACGCAGATATCGGTCGATTGCAATTTCGGCGATTTCGGCGATTGCGGCCGCAAGCGCTACGCGGTCGGCCACGAGCGCAACGAATATCTGTTCGACGTGCAGTTCCCGGACAAGCATCCGGGCGCCGCCGGCACCATCGCCGTCAACTCCGACTTCGATCAGAAGGGCAAGTCCGTCGATATCTACGAGATCCGCGTTTCGATCGCGGAGTGATCGCGCCGCTCTATCTGCCGGCGCCGGCGCGCCGGCGAGGGGTCGTCCCTAGCCGTCCAGCAGCGCCTGCAACGTCTCGATGCGATCGGCTTCCGCGGCCGGCTTGTCCCAGCGCAACCGCGAGATGCGGGGAAAGCGCATCGCGACGCCCGATTTGTGGCGGGTCGAGCGGTTGAGGCCTTCGAACGCCACCTCCAGCACCAGGCCGTTCCCGCGGTCGGCGCGCACCGAGCGCACCGGCCCGAAACGCTCGATCGTGTTGTCGCGCACATATTTGTCGATCTCTCTCAGCTCCTCGTCGGTGAACCCGAAATAGGCTTTGCCGACCGGCACCAGCTCTTCCGAACCCTCGGGGCCGGACCAGACGCCGAACGTGTAGTCGGAATAAAAGCTCGAGCGCTTGCCGTGGCCGCGCTGCGCATACATCAGCACCGCGTCGATGGTGTGCGGATCGCGCTTCCATTTGAACCAGGGGCCCTTCGGTCGGCCTGCAAGGTAGGGCGAATCCCAGCGCTTCAGCATCACCCCTTCGATGATCGGATGCGGCGGCGCCTGGCGCAGCCGCTCCAGCGTCTCCCAGTCGGAAAACGCGACCAGCTGCGAGAGATCGAAGCGGCTGGGATCGAGGATTTTGACGAAAGCCTCGAGCCGCTTGCGGCGCTCGGCGAAGGGCAGCGCGCGCAGATCCTCGCCATTGATCTGCAGCGCGTCGTAGCAGCGCATGAAGGCCGGATATTGCTGCTGGATCTTTGGCGAGACGCTCTTGCGGTTCAGCCGCTGCTGCAGGTCGGAGAAGGTTCCGGTCGCCTCGCGCGGGTCGCCGACCAGCAACTCGCCGTCCAGCGCCGCCTCGAAATTCATGGCGGCGGCAAGGTCCGGGAAGGCGCCGGACACGTCATCGCCGGTGCGTGAATAGAGCCGGCGCACACCGCCTTCGCACACTGCCTGCACGCGGATGCCGTCCCACTTCCATTCCGCCGCATAATCGGCCGGATCGAGTTTTTCGAGGTCGTTGTCGCCAACGGCATTGGAAAGCATCACCGGCCGGAACAGCGCAAGTGCGGCGCTCCTCGGCTTTTCCGCCCGGCCCTCCAGCCAGGCGAACAGCTCGGTGTAGGGCGGCGCCAGACCGTGCCAGAGCTCCTCGATCTCGGCTACGTCGACTTGGCCGAGGTCGGCCAGCGCCTGCTTGGCGAGCCGCGCCGACACGCCGATGCGCAGGCCGCCAGTGACCAGCTTGATGATGGCGAAGCGCGCCGAGATGCTGGCGTCGTCGAGCAGCCGTGACAGCACCTTCGGCCCGTCGGAACGGCTCGCCGCCTGCAGCCTGCCGACCACCTCGGCAAGCGTCGGCACATGATTGGGGATATGCCCTTGCGGTTGCGGCCAGACCAGCGACACGGTCTCGGCGAGGTCGCCGACATAATCGTAGGAGTAGCCGAACAGCACCGGGTCCATGCGCTCGACCACCAGCGCGCGCAGCATAGCCGGCTTCACCGCCGCGATGTTGAGATCGCCCGTGATCGCCGCCAGCGCCAGCCCGCGATCGGGGTCCTCGACGCTGCGGAAATAATCGGTGAGCAGCGTCAGCTTGCCGTTGCGCGACGGCGTCAGCACGAGACGGTCGAGGAGCTCGGCGAAGCGGTTCATGGGGATGTGCGCCCCGCCAATGGCGAAAGCCGGCGCGAGGCACCCCCCTCTGGCCTGCCGGCCATCTCCCCCGCACGGGGGGAGATTGGCAGTTTCGGCCCTGCCGCACATCCTGCAATGTCGATGATTGGCGAAAGCCGTCGCGACATCCGATCTCCCCCCTTGCGGGGGAGATGGCCGGCAGGCCAGAGGGGGGTGTGAAGGATCGCGGCGTTGCCAATTCCCGCAT
>NZ_VFTL01000063.1:0-18083 GCF_006439385.1 Mesorhizobium sp. B3-1-7 | reverse complement strand
GCTTCTTGCGCAAACTAAGCGTATTCCCGGCAATGTCCGCTTTCGGCGAATGGAGAAGTCCACGTAATGACTGACGTCGGGCGCAAAGCAGCCATTGCCTGGCTCGGGGCCTGATCCGGCTTAAAACGTGCCGTTCATCGATGTTCGGTTCTGGCCACAACAAGGCCGTTCGACCCACTCCCGCTCGCCCCGCATTGTCCTCCGCCCCTAATCCAGCGTCCGCCTGAACCGCACCAGGGCCACGCCGGCAAACAGCGCCACGAACACCACCAGCCAGCCGATCTCGGTCGCCACCGCCGGCAGTTGCGCCCCCTTCAGCATCACCGCGCGGGTGATGCGCAGGAAATGTGTCAGCGGAAAGATCTCGCCGAAAATCTGCGCCCAGCCGGGCATGCCGCGATAGGGGAACATGAAGCCCGACAGCATGATCGAGGGCAGGAAGAAGAAAAACGTGAGCTGCAGCGCCTGCATCTGCGTGCGCGCGATCGTCGAGATCGTGTAGCCGAGTAGCACCAGCGACAGCACGAACACCAGCACCGCTGACAACAACAGAGAAAGCGAGCCGGTGAAGGGGATGGCAAACAGAAGCTTCGCCGCCGCCAGCACCACCACCACTTGCACCGCGCCCACCACCAGATAGGGCAGCACCTTGCCCAGCATGATCTCCAGCGGGCTCGACGGCATGGCCAGAAGGTTTTCCATCGTGCCGCGCTCGGTCTCGCGCGTCAGCGCGATCGAGGTCATCATCACCATCGTCATCTGCAGGATGACGCCGAGCAGGCCGGGCACGATGTTGTATTGCGAGATGCCCTCTGGATTGTAGCGCCGGTGCACGACCACATCGAGCTGGCCCCGCGCCGCCTCCTTGGCCGTCTCCTGCGTGCCTTGCGCCCTGAGCAGCGCTTGGCCGGCCACGGTGCTCAGCGTCGAGATCGCGCCGCTGGCCACCGCCGGATCGGTGGCGTCGGCCTCGATCAGGATCTGCGGATTGTCGCCGCGCTCCACCCGTCGGGCGAAATCGGCGGGAATGGTGACGACGAAGGAGACATCGCCGCGCGACATCAGGAATTCGGCTTCCTCGGCACTTTGCGCGACATGATCGAAGCGGTAGTAGCCCGTCGTCTGCAGCGCCGAGACCATGGCGCGCGTATAGGGATCGCTGCTGGTCGCCACCAGGGCGGCCGGCAGGCTCTTCGGGTCGTTGTTGATCGCATAGCCGAACAGCACCAGCTGGATCAGCGGCACGCCCAGCATCATGGCGAAGGTGATGCGGTCGCGCCGCATCTGGATGAATTCCTTGATCAGCAGCGCGCCGAGCCTGGCGAAGGAGAAGACCGCGTTCATGCCATGTTGTCCTTCGAGCCGGACATGAACTGGATGAACACATCCTCGAGGCTTGTCTCGCCGGGCTTCACCGTGACGCCCTTATGCTCCTTCTCGACATCGGCGAGCGCCTTTTCCAGCGCCGCCTTGTCGGAACCGACGACATGCAGCGTCGCGCCGAACGGCGCCACCTGGTCGACGCCGGGACGGCCCTGCAGCGCCTCGGCCACCTGGTCGAGCCGCGGCCCCTGCAGCACGAAGGTGGTCAGCCCGGCATTCTTCACCACCTCGTCCACCGTGCCGGTGGCGAGCATCTTGCCGTAGGAGATGTAGCTGATGCGGTGGCAGCGCTCGGCCTCGTCCATATAGTGGGTGGAAACGAGCACGGTCAGCCCGCCGCCGGCCAGTCGATGGATCTCGTCCCAGAACTCGCGTCGCGCCTTCGGGTCGACACCCGCCGTCGGCTCGTCGAGCAGGAGCAGCTTCGGCTTGTGCATGATGCAGGCGGCCAAGGCCAGCCGTTGCTTCCAACCGCCGGAAAGCGTGCCGGCAAGCTGGTCGCGACGGCTCGTCAGGCCGAGCTCCTGAAGCGTGCGCGCGACATATTCCTCCACCGGCCTCAGCCGGTAGAGCCGCGCAACGAATTCGAGGTTCTCGCCGATCGTCAAATCCTCGTAGAAAGAGAACTTCTGCGTCATGTAGCCGACTTCGCGCTTGATCTTGAGCGCGTCGCTGCGGATGTCGAAGCCCAGCACCGTGCCGTCGCCCTCGTCCGGCGTGAGCAGCCCGCACATGATGCGGATGGTCGTCGTCTTGCCCGAGCCGTTCGGCCCGAGGAAACCGACGATCTCGCCTTCGGCGACCGTCATCGTCACATGGTCGACGACGGTCTTGTCGCCGAAGCGCTTGACCAGGCCGCGAACGTCGATTGCGTTCATTGCCCGAGATCCGCGAGATCGACATCGACGATCTGGCCGGGCTGCAAGGGCCCGGCATTGCCGTCCGGCCGCGCTTCGACCAGATAGACCAGCTTCTGCCGGTTCTCGAGCGAATAGATCACCGGCGGCGTGAACTCCGGATCGGGCGAGACATAGCTGACACGTGCCTTCAGCCCCGTCCCGCAACCGTCGCAATGGACGTTGAGCTCGGTGCCGACCTTGACCGACGAGAAGGCGCTTTCCGGCACATAGACGCTGAGCTTCACGGCGCCGTCCGGCAGCACCGAGATCACCGGCGCGGTCGGCCCGGCGGTGTCGCCGGGATTGCGGATGACGTCGTTGACGCGGCCGGGCGAGGGCGCCGTCAGCACCCGCTTCGACAGCCGCCACTCGGCCTGCTCCAGGGTCGACTGCGCCTGCTTGACCTGGTTGTCGGCGGCCTTGATGGTCTCGGCCCGCGCCGGCAGGTTGCCGACGGCGAGATTGGCTTCCGCCTGGCCGACCTGGGCCGTGGCGGTCTCCAGCGAAGCCGAGGCGGTGTCGTAGTCGGCCTGGGTGCCGGTGCCGCGTTTGTAGAGATCGCTCGCCCGGTCGTATTTGCGCTTGGCGTCGGCTGCCTGGGCTTTTGCCATGTCGACCTCGGCCTTGAGCACCGCGATTTCCTCAGGGCGCTTGCCGACCTGCAGGTCGGCAAGCTGGGCCTGCGCCTGCGCCAACGCCGCCTGCGCTTGCGCGACCTCGATCTTGGCGTCGGCGTCCTCGAGCGTCGCCACCGGCGTGCCGCTCTCGACGCGGTCGCCGCGCCTGACGGTCACCGTCGCCACCTGGGCCACTTCGATCGGCGCCATCAGCACATATTCGCCTTCGACATAGCCGACGGCCAGGGGCGCCGCCGGCGCGCAGGCGCCGAACAATTGGGCCGCGAGCGGCAGCGAACAGAGAAAGCTCATGATTTGCCCTTCTTGCCGGCGCGCGCATCGCGTGCCGCCAGCATCGCCCTGAGGTTGTCGGTCGCGACTGCCACCACCTTGGCGGCCTCTTCATTGCCGATCCCGCGCCAGCCCATCCGGCGCATCACCGCCTCGCGGCCGATGCGGAAATAGATGACCTGGCCGATCATGGTGAAGACGGTGAGCTTGGTCGTCTCGCTCTCGGCCGGTTCGCCGGTCGCCTGCTCCCAGATCTGGCACAGCCGCCGGTGCGTCGGCTCGAACACGCCGGCATAGATGCGGTCGAGCGCGGCGGTCGGATGCGAGAGCTCGCGAAGTACGAATTGTACGATCTCGCCGGCCTGCGGACTGGCCACGACGAAGCCCACCATCCGCTCGAGCGCTGCGAAAAGCTGGGCACGGGCGGCTTCCGGTTCCGGCGGCGCGGCGGCCTGATCGCCGCCCAGCGCCTGGCCGGCGATCCCCTGGATGGTGTCGACGATAAAATCGGCGGCGGCGGCGCGCAGGCCTTCCTTGCCGCCGAAATGATAGGCGATCGAGCCGATATTGGCCTTGGCCTCGGCCGCGATCTCGCGCGTCGAGGTGCCGTCGAAACCTTGCCGCCCGAACAGCTTGAGCGCCGCGTGCACCAGCGCGGTGCGCGTCTGCTCGGCGGTGGTGGCCTCGCGCGGCTGCCTTTTTATGCTTGGCTGCTTGTTCATATTCAGACTTTAATCATTCGATTGATTAAAGTCAAGTTTGACTCCGAGGCGGCTTGCCTTCTCGACCCTCACAGGCTTTAGTGCCCGGCCATGGGCAAGGAAGTCGAGCGCAAATTCCTGGTCTCCGGTCCGGCCTGGCGCGACAGGGTCGACGCGGAAATCCGCATTCGCCAGTTCTATGTCGCCGCCCAGCCCGGCCGCACGGTGCGCGTACGCATCAGCGACGGGCGCTCCGCCAGGCTGACGCTGAAGTTCGGCGACAGGGCGCGCGAGCGCGATGAGTTCGAATATTCGATCCCGCTTGCCGAGGCCGAGGAACTGATGGCATTTGCGCTGGGGCGTGTCATCGAGAAGACACGCCACCATGTTAGACACCGCGGCTATCTCTATGAAGTCGATGTTTTCGGCGGAAAGCTCGCGGGGTTGGTGATCGCGGAGCTGGAGACGCCGGAGGACGTATCTGACGAAATGCTGCCCGACTGGCTAGGTCGCGAGGTCACCGGCGAGTCGAAATTCTACAACGCGTCGCTGGCCCTCGGGGGGATTCCGGAGATCGCCGCATGAGCTTCCGCATCGATCCGCGCTTGCCGCTGACCGGCGAGGTCAGGCGCATATTGGCCGATGAGATCGGCAAGGCAATCGCCCATCTCGAGATGGCGCGCGAGAAGCCGGAGCAGGGACTGCACAAATGCCGCAAGCGGCTGAAGAGTGTGCGCGCCTTGCTGCGCCTGGTTCGTTCCGGGGACGAACCATTCTGCCAGACCGAGAACGAATGCTATAAGCAGGTATCGGCGCTGCTGGCCGGGCCGCGCGAGGCAACCGCCTTGATCGAAACCGTCGATCGCCTGGCCGATGCCTTTCCGGAACAATCCGCCGGCGGCGGTCTCGATCCCGTGCGCGAGCGGCTGGTGCTGCGCCAGCATGAGCTCCATGCCGGTCCCGGCCTCGACGCCGCCATCAATGCGGCGATAGCCGCTTGCCGGGAGGGCCTGGAGCGCATCGACAGGCTGGCCCTGCCCGACCAGCCGGAACAGGCCGCCGACATCCTCGCCGCCGGCGCCCGCGCCACCTTGCGGCGGGCGAAGAAGGCGCTGGACAAGGCGGAGTCGCGCGGCGAGGACGAGGACTTTCACGACCTGCGCAAGGCGGTCAAGACGCATTCCATGCATCTGTCGCTACTCGGCCGCCTGTGGCCGACGCCGATCAAGGCGCGCCGCAAGGCGGTCGACAGGTTCGGCGAGCAACTCGGCGAATTGCACGACGTCTTCGTCATGCGCGCCCTGCTCGCCGCCGAAGGCGAGCCGCTCGGCTCCGCCGACGACACGAAGCTGCTGCGCAAGCTGCTGAAGCGCTCCGAAAAGAGCCTGACCAAGGCCTGCCTCGCCGATGCCGCCGAGCTGTTCGGCGACAGCCCGAAACGCTCGGCCAAAAAACTCGCCCGCAAGGCGCGCGACGATATCGCCGGACCCCAGGAAGAAGCGAAAGCGGCGTGACGCCCTTTCCTTCTCCCACAAGGGGTCCCAAAAGGGAGAAGCGGCAGAGCTACGCCGGCAGCGTCCGTTTCTCCTTCGCCGGCTTTGCCCCCGCATCCCTCGGATGCGGGCCGATCGGCATGATCGCGGGAAACGGCGTCGCGCCGAAAGCAAAGGTCCATTTGTAGCCGGTGAGCTGGTCCTCCGGCGTGGTGTGCTGGTCGTGATGGGCAAGCAGCTTGGCGCGCTCGGCGAGCTCCTCGGCCTCGCGCCGCAGCATCTCCGCCGTTTGCGGCCGCATTCGCCTGGAAAAGCTGATGAAGGTCGCGCCCTGCTCCATGTGGCCGAGCGCCCAGCCGACAAAATTCTTGTTGGTCATCTCGAAATGCGGCTTCAGCGGTCCCTCGAAATCCCACTGGATCGGCGTGTCGAGGAGCAGCCTTGCCGACAGGCCGCGCCCCAGCGCCACCAGCCCGAGCTCCTCGAGATCGCGCAGGTAGAGGAACATCGAAGCTTCGCTCAGGCCCTGCGAGCGCATGATGCCTTCGGCCGTGAATTTCTCCGACAGCATGATGAAGACGAAGAGCAGCGCCGGCCGCGCCGCCAGGCGGCGCTCGATCTCCGGCCCGACGCGGTTGGCCGGGCCCGGTCCCCGGTTCATCGCGCCGAGCACGTTCTCCAGCTCGACATCGGCCGCGGCGCAGATCTCCATCAGCCGGTCGAGCTTGCAGTTCCGCTCATGGAAGATGCGCTTCACCGTCGGCTCGGAAACGCCCATGCGTTCGGCCAACGTCCGGTAGGTCAGGCCCTTGGCCTTCAGCGTCCGTTTCAGCGCCTCGAAGATCGGACCGTTCATGGAATGCGCCTCCTTCATCCGATTTGGTATCGAAGAACGATACTAGTCTTGTTCCGGCTTCCGGGAAAGTATCGAAAATACTAGCTCTCCGCCGTCATTGCAGGAGAGCACCCATGAAACGTCTCATCGCCTCAACCGTCGTCGCAACGATCGCCGTGTCTGTCGCGCAGGCCGGCGAACTCTGGCGCGCCACCGGCTTCGAGCAGCCGGAATCCGCGCTTGTCGATGCCGCCCACAACCGCATCGTCGTCTCCAACATCGCCGGCAATCCCGGCGACGCGGACGGCAATGGCTACTTGTCGCTTCTGTCGATGGACGGCAAGGTCATCGCCCGCCACTGGGTGGACGGCATGGACGCGCCCAAGGGCATGGCGATCGCCGGTGGCAGGCTCTACGCCGCCGACATCACCAAGGTGCGCGTCGTCGACCTCGCCAGCGGCAGACTGGTCGAGACCATCGATGTGCCGGGCGCCGTGTTTCTCAACGACATGACGCAGGACAGCGCCGGCAAGGTCTATGTCAGCGACATGCTGGCCGACACGATCTACCGCATCGACGGCGACAGGCCGGAGCTGTTCGTCAAGGATCCGCTGCTCGCCTCGCCCAATGGTGTGTTCGCCGATGGCGGCAGGCTGATCGTCGCGTCCTGGGGCAAGGGCATCAACAAGACCGATTTCAGCACCGCCGAGCCGGGCGGCCTACTGTCGGTCGACCTCGCCACGAAGAAGGTCACGCCGCTGCCCGGCGCTCAAAATTTCGCCGACCTCGACGGTGTCATCGCTATTGGCGACACCATCTACGCCACCGCCTACATGACCGGCACGCTTTACAGCTACAAAACAGGCGGCGCGCCGGAAGCGGTGGCGCGCTTCAAACCCGGCAGCGCCGACATCGGCACCGACGGTGAAAAGATCTTCGTGCCGCTGATGGGCGAAGGCGAGGTCGTGGCGCTGTCACTGGATTGAGCACGTCGCGGCGGAGAAGCATTGCAACGCCGGCGGGACAGCGTTTCGCATCTCGGCACTGCAGCGGCGAGGCGAGTTTTTCGCCTCGCCGATCGGGATTAGACCGTCATATCGACGGCGCTGCCATCTGGTTTCGCCGCTTGCTCCGTACTATCCGGCTCCCATCCGTCACATGAGCGAAGCCGTGAAGACATCCAGCCTGACCGGCGCCGTTTCGCCGATGATCCCCGTGCTCACATGCGCGCTGGCGATCTTCCTGCTCTCCGGCATGGATGCGGCAATGAAGTCCCTGGCCCTCGCGGTCGGCGTCTATAACACGCTGCTGTGGCGAAGCCTGGTTGCCACGTTGGTCGCGGGCGCCGCCTGGTCGGCGGGGTCGCGCTCGAGGCCGAGCCTTCCGGTGCTGGGCCTGCATGCGCTGCGCGCCGCGATTGTCGGCATCGTCCTGGTCTTGTTCTTTTGGGGTCTGGCGAGGCTGCCGCTCGCCGAGGCGATCGGGCTCAGCTTCGTCGCGCCGCTGTTTGCGCTTTTGCTTGCGGCATTGTTGCTGGGCGAACGCATAAGGCGGCAGGCAATCTGGGCGTCGCTGGCCGGCATGGCGGGCGTCGCGATCATATTGGCCGGCCAGTTCGGTGCGGCAAGCCATTCGCAGGACGCCCTGCTTGGCACGGCCGCGGTGCTCGCATCGACGGTGTTCTACGCCTACAATCTGATCCTCTCCAGGCAACAGGCGCTGCTGGCCAGGCCGGTCGAGATCATGCTGTTCCAGAACCTCTTCGTCGCGATCATCCTCGGTCTCGCGGCACCCTGGCTCGCGGTTGCGCTGCCGAGCGATCTCTGGCTTCCCTTGGGCGCGGTGGCGCTGCTGTCGCTCGCCGGGCAATTTTTGATGAGCTGGTCCTACGCCCGTGCCGAGGCGCAATATCTGATTCCGACCGAATACTCGGCCTTCATCTGGGCGATCGCGCTTGGCTGGTTCTTCTTCGGCGAGAAGGTGGCCTGGACCACGCTGACGGGGGCATGCCTCATCGTTGCCGGCTGCCTGATCGCCGCGCGCGCCAATCCGAAGCTTGCCGAGCCGATCGAAGCGGCGATGTGAGAGAGCGCGGCATCGGTCGGTAAATCCGGCCGCAACGGCGCCGATTTTTCCGCACCGCCGCGGTGGCGGCTCAGCCCTGCGGGTTCTGCGCCGCGGTGGCCTTGAGGCGCACGCCCCTGCCGCCGCGCTCGCTGGCCTGGTTCTCGCCGATCAGCTCCACGCCGACCTCGTCGAGCGCCTGAATGACCTTCATCAGCGTGTCGACCACGCCCCGGACGACGCCGTCGCTCGCTTCCATGCGCTGGATCGTCGGCAGCGAGACGCCGGCGCGCTCGGCGAGCGTCTTCTGGTCGATGCCGGTCAACGCCCGCGCGGCGCGCATCTGTGCGGCAGTGATCATCGGCCTGAACCCGTCTTTTGAAACTGCAGGAGATGTATATTGTAGATATTACAATGTCTCAAGCATCATTTTATATGCTTCAGCCATCGATCAGTCGCTGTCGGCCACTACTTTGCGTCGCTGCAGCAGGCGCGCCGCAAGCCAGCACAGCATGGCCCATGCGAAGCCCGCGCACCAGCCGGCAAGCACGTCGGACGGCCAGTGCACGCCAAGATAGACGCGGCTGGCGCCGATCAGCACCGTGGTGAGCACGGCAAGGCCGAGCACGAAGACTTTCGTCCTGCGATCCGGCAGGAACCGGGCCGCCAGCGAGCCGAGGGTCAGATAGGTCACCGCCGACAGCATCGCGTGACCGCTGGGAAACGAGAGCGAAGTCTCGGTGACGAGATGCGAGACGAGATCGGGGCGCGGCCGGTCGACCTCGAATTTGAGCAGGCTGGAAAGCACTTGCCCGCCCGCCACGGCCGCGAACATGAACAGAGCTGTCAGGGGTCTGCGGAGCAAGAGCAGATAGACGATCGTCGCCGTCGTGATCAGCGCCAGCACGGCGGTGCTGCCCAGCGCGGTGACGTCGCGCACCGCGCCTTCGAGCCAGGGTGGACCGATCGGACTGTCCGGCTGCCCGGCATGGCGGAAGGCAAGCAGGATTTCCGTATCGAAGGCATGTGGCGAGGTGGCGCGCGCCACCTCAATGAGCTCCACCAGGCCCCATAGACCGCCGGCGATCGCCAGCCCGGCCAGCAGCACCGGGAATTCCAACTTGTTGAGCAGCGCGTTGGCGGTCGATTTCATTCGGGCCCTTGGGTCCAGCTACAGCCGTTGCATATAGGGCCCGAGCGTGATCAGCGCGACGGCGGCGACCGCCAGCACCATGCCGGTCGCTTGCAAGGCGTTTAGCCGTTCGCCGAAGAAGGCGAGCGCCACTACATTGACCGAGACGAGCTGGATGACCGCCGACAGGCTGAACGACACCGACATGCCGAACTCGCGCACCAGCCGCAGCATGATCAGATTGCCGGCCGTGTAGAGCGCCAGGGTCAAAAGAAGCTTGGCCAGGCTCGGCGCCATCCCCCAATGCTTGGCCGCCATCGCCGCCAGCAGGAACATCACCGTCGAAATGCCGAGCTGCGCCAGTCCCCAGAAACTCACCTTGTCGTCCCCTTCTTGAAGCGCCGTCGCCACGCCGGCCGCAGCCTTTGTTTCCGAAGCGGACGAAACCGTCAAGCTGGGTGGTGGAGGATAGGGCGAAGGCCGCGGCAAGCCTCTTCTTCCCGTATAGTGACGGGTAGAAAGGGACCGACATCGACGACTTCGCCAATCACCGGGGGGTACATCGAAGCCATGTCACGAAAATGTGATCGGCGCGCTTTAGGGGTCGAAAGGTCAAAATCCCAGCCACCTCAAGAAGCCAGAGGAATCCCATGACCGTGACCCCTGAGACCCGCTTCCGCACCAGCCTGCTCGAGGAAAATGACGGCCCGCCCGTCAATCCGACCGACAACCGCACCATGGGCGAGATCATCGCCGCGCGTTTCTCGCGCCGCGGCTTTCTCATGGGCTCGCTGGCCGTCTCGGCCATTGCCGCCACCGTCAGCCCGCTGGCGCTGATCGCCGCCGACGAGGCGCGCGCCGCAGAGGCTTCGGCCTTCAAGTTCGACGAGCTCGAGGCCGGCATCGACGATAAGCATCATGTCGCGCCGGGCTATGACGCCGACGTGCTGTTGCGCTGGGGCGATCCGCTGTTCGCCGACTCGCCAGCGTTCGATCCGGCAAAACAATCGGCCGAAGCTCAGGCCAGGCAGTTCGGCTACAACAACGACTATGTCGGCTATATCCCGATCGACGGCTCCGCCGAGCACGGCTTGCTGGTCGTCAATCACGAATACACCAACCCGCATCTGATGTTCCCCGGCATCGTCTCGATCGTCGAGAAGGACGGCAAGAAGGCCGCCGAGGTGGCGCCGCTCTCCAAGGAGCAGGTCGATGTCGAGATGGCCGCGCATGGCGGCACGATCGTCGAAATCCGCAAGCAGGGCGGCAAGTGGCAGGTCGTGCGCGACGGCAAGCTCAACCGCCGCATCACCTCCAACACCGAGATGGCGCTGTCCGGCCCGGTCGCCGGCCATGATCGCGTCAAGACCAATGCCGATCCGTCCGGCGCCAAGGTCATCGGCACCGTCAACAACTGCGCCGGCGGCGTCACGCCCTGGGCCACCTATGTGATGGCCGAGGAGAACATCCACGGCTATTTCTCGGGCGAATTGCCGGAAGGCCACGGGGAGGCCGCCAACTACAAGCGCCTCGGCATTCCGGAAGGCGCCTATGAGTGGGGCGCGCATTACGACCGCTTCAACCTCGCCAAGGAGCCGAACGAGCCCAACCGGTTCGGCTGGATCGTCGAGGTCGATGTCAACGATCCGGCCTCGGTGCCGAGGAAGCGCACCGCCATGGGCCGTTTCAAGCATGAGGGCGCCGAATCGATCGTCGCCAGGGATGGCCGCGTCGTCTTCTATCTCGGCGACGACGAACGCTTCGACTACGTCTACAAATTCGTCACCGCCGGCAAGTTCAATCCCGATGACCGCGCGGCCAACATGAACCTGCTCGACGACGGCACGCTGCATGTGGCGAAGTTCGCCGAGGACGGCTCGGTCGAATGGATGCCGATCGTGTTCGGGCAGGGCCCGCTGACTGCCGAGAACGGTTTTGCGTCCCAGGCCGACGTGCTCATCGAGACGCGGCGCGCCGCCGACCTGCTCGGCGCCACCAAGATGGACCGGCCGGAGGACATCCAGCCGAATGCCGGCAACGGCAAGGTCTATGTCATGCTGACCAACAACACCAAGCGCAAGGCCGAGCAGGTCGACGCCGCCAATCCGCGCGCCGGCAACGCCTTCGGCCACATCATCGAGATCGTCGAGGACGGCGGCGACTTCGCCGCCACCAAGGGCAAATGGGAAGTGCTGCTGAAATGCGGCGATCCGTCGGTGGCCGATGTCGGCGCCACCTTCTCCACCGCGACCACCGCCCATGGTTGGTTCGGCATGCCGGACAATTGCGCCGTCGATTCGGCCGGGCGCCTGTGGGTCGCCACCGACGGCCAGGGCCCGAAGGCCACCGGCCGCACCGATGGCCTGTGGGCGGTCGACACCGAAGGCCCGGCGCGGGCGACGTCGAAACTGTTCTTCCGCGTGCCGATCGGCGCCGAAATGTGCGGCCCGCTCTTCGCGCCGGACGACCAGACCGCTTTCGTCGCCGTCCAGCATCCGGGCGACGGCGGCGAGGACTGGGAAGGCTTTGGCCGCCCGTCCTATTACGAGGACCCGTCGACCCGCTGGCCGGACTTCAAGCCGGACATGCCGGTGCGGCCGTCCGTCGTTGCGATTACGAAGCAGGGCGGCGGCAAGATCGCGGTGTGATGCGCTGAGGGTAGCACAAACGTTGGGGATTGGCGGAAGCCTCCCCAACGTCGTCATTCTAGGGCGAAGCAGGAGCGAAGCTACGTCGCGGAAACCCTGGAATCCATGCCGTGACCGCGATCACAGGGCGCAGCGGAGCAGAATTCTGCACCGTTGCAACGCTCGCATGTCACGGAATGGATCCGCGGGTCTACGCTGCGTCGCTGCGCTCCTCGCTCCGCACGTGGATGACGAAGCCGAGCAGTCACTTTGCGCGTTGAAGCATCGCCATGTTCATCCTGTTCCTCAGGCGGAAGCCGATCGACTCGTAAACCCCGATCGCCGCCGCATTGCTGTCATAGGCGTGCAGGTACGCGACCTCGCCGCGTGCCGCGATCCTGCCCGCCACCAACACCGACAGCAGGCGGGCAACGCCGCGGAAATCCGGATGCGTGCAGACGCCGCTGAGTTCCGAGCAACCGGGCTGCCTCATGCGCTCGCCGGCCATCGCCGCCAGCCTGCCGTCGATCCTGATGCCAGAATCGCCGAGGCTCGGCGCCTCCGGCGTGAACGGGCCGGGCTTGGTGAGAGAGACGAGCAAGCAGCGCCACGCTGCCCGTCACGCCCGGTTGCGCGACGCCGAGGGATTGCGCCAAAGCCGACGCGCGCGTGGCGCGTTTCGCGCGGCCGATGGACGATACTGGACGCTTTCGGACGTTTGCCCTTCATTCGCCGCCAATTGCATCCTATATCGCGCTGGCGCGACGTGGCCGGCAGCGGTCGCCAGCGATTCGCGACCTGAGGGCGGCAGGTCATCCATTCTTGGCACGCGGAGCTCATGGCGCCCCTGCGCATCTATTTCGACAGGCTTCTCGACGCCGTGGCGCCCAAGGTTCCGCGGCGCGAGTTGACGGATGCCGAGCGCCTGGCGCTGGTGCGCCGCCATGGCGATTTCTCGCTCGCCTATTCCACGGCCGTGCAGAAGAAACTGTCCTATTTCAGCGATGGCGACGGCTATATCGCCTTCGGCACCAAGATGAGCCGTCATTTCGCCCTGGGCGATCCGGTCGCCGACCCGGCCGACCGCACGGCCTATATCAAGCGCTTCGTCGAGGCCGCCGGCGGCCCGTGGTTCGTCCAGGTCGGCGCCGACACCGCCAAGGTGCTGGCCGGCCTCGGCTACCGGGTCAATCGCCTCGGCGTCGACACCAGGCTGCTTTTGCCGGCGCATGATTTTTCCGGCAAGCGCAACGAAACCGTGCGCTATTCCGAACGCTGGCTGACGAAGAAGGGTTTTATCCTCGCCGAGGACAGGGGCGACGGGCTGCAGGAGGAGATCATTCAGCTTTCCGCCGACTGGCGAAAGGAGCGCATCATCAAGCGCTGGGAGATGGGTTTCCTCAACCGTCGCTTCGCCGAAGAGCTCGGCGCCGACATGCGCCGCTTCATGCTGCACAGCCCGGAGGGCCGGCTTCTCGCCATCCTCGATTTCGACCCGCTGTTTCGCGACGGCAAGGTCATCGGCTACACCACCTCCTTCAAGCGCAAGCAGGTCGACGCGACGCCGCATGCCGAAATCGGCTTGACCAAATTCGCCGTCGATCGCTTTCGCGAGGAGGGCATCTCTGAGGTGACGCTCGGCCTCTCGCCGCTGCTCGACATCGAGCCGAGCGGCTTTGCCGAGTCGGGCTTCTGGCGCGGCGCCTTCCAGCGCGCCTACAACTCGCCCTGGGTCAACCGCTCGCGCTTCAACCTGCAGGGCCAGGCGGCCTTCAAGCGCCGCTTCCATGGCGTCGAGGAGCCGACCTACATCGCCTTCCGCAAAGGGACTTTCGTGGAAATGCTGGGGCTGCTGCGCCTGCTGAAGGCGATTTGAAGGAGGCTCTGTTTTCCTCGCCCCCACTTCGTGGGGCGAGGAACTGAAAGTCCGTCAGTTCCTCAACCGGTAGCCCGTCTTGAAGATCCACGCCACGATCGCGATGCAGATGGCCAGGAACATCAGCGTCATGCCGAGGCTGACGCCGACCGAGACGTCAGCCTTGCCGTAAAAACTCCAGCGGAACCCGCTGATCAGGTAGACGACCGGATTGAACAGCGTGATCGTCTTCCAGATGCCCGGCAGCATGTGGATCGAATAGAAGCTGCCGCCGAGGAAGGTGAGCGGCGTGACGATGAGCAGCGGCACCAGCTGCAGCTGCTCGAAGGTCTTTGCCCAGATGCCGATGATGAAGCCGAACAGGCTGAAAGTCACCGCCGTCAGCACCAGGAAGGCGATCATCCAGAACGGATGCTCGATCCTGAGCGGCACGAACAGTGCCGCGGTGGCCAGGATGATCAGGCCGAGGATGATCGACTTGGTCGCGGCGCCTCCTACATAGGCGATGATGATCTCCAGATAGGAGACTGGGGCCGACAAAAGCTCGTAGATCGAGCCGACGAATTTCGGGAAATAGATGGCGAAGGAGGCGTTGGAGATCGATTGCGTCAGCAGCGACAGCATCATCAGGCCCGGCACGATGAAGGCGCCGTAGGCGATGCCGTCGATCTCGTTGATGCGCGAGCCGATGGCCGAGCCGAAGACGACGAAATAGAGCGATGTCGAGATGACCGGCGAGATGATGCTCTGCAGCACCGTGCGGAAGGCGCGCGCCATCTCCACCCGGTAGATCGCCCATACCGCACGAAAATTAGGGGCAGCGCGCAGGTTCATGGCTCTTGCCTCAGAAGATTGACGAAGATCTCTTCGAGCGAGCTGTTCTTGGTGTCGAGATCGCGGAACTGGATGCCGGCCGCCTCGAGGTCACGGATCAGCGAGGCGACGCCCGGACGGTCGCTCTGGTTGTCATAGGTGTAGGTGAGCTGGTTGCCGTCGTCCGACAGCTCCAATGAATAGTGGGAAAGCCCGTCCGGAACGGCGGCAAGTGGCGCGCGCAGCTCCAGTTTCATCTGCTTGCGACCGAGCTTGCGCATCAGCTCGGCCTTGCCTTCGACCAGGATGATCTCGCCCTTGTTGATGACGCCGACCCGGTCGGCCATCGCCTCGGCCTCTTCGATGTAATGCGTGGTGAGGATGATGGTGACGCCGTCTTCGCGCAGGCGCCTGACCATTGCCCACATGTCCTGGCGCAGTTCGACGTCGACGCCGGCGGTCGGCTCGTCGAGGAACAGCACGCGCGGCTCGTGCGACAGCGCCTTGGCGATCATCAGCCGGCGCTTCATGCCGCCGGACAGCGTGATCGCTTTCGAATCCTTCTTGTCCCACAGCGAGAGGTCGCGCAGCACTTTTTCGACGAAGGCCGCGTTGGGCGCCTTGCCGAACAGGCCGCGGCTGTAGTTCACCGTCGCCCAGACCGTCTCGAAGGCGTCGATGGTCAGCTCCTGCGGCACCAGCCCGATCAGGCTACGCGCCGCGCGGTAGTCCCGGCCGATGTCGTGGCCGTCGACGCTGACGCTGCCCGACGAGCGGTTGACGATGCCGCAGACGATCGAGATCAGCGTCGTCTTGCCGGCGCCGTTCGGCCCGAGCAGCGCGAAGATCTCGCCGCGCTCGATGTCGAGATTGATTTCCTTCAGCGCCTTGAAGCCGGTGGCATAGGTTTTCGTGACACCGGAGATCGAGATGATGGATGACATGCTGAAATACGGCCGGCTGGAAAAGGTGACCTGATATAGGTCGGATGCCGCCCGGTGCAACCGTGAATCGACGCCGTTCCTGACAACTTTCGACAGTGAGGAGGTTCTTTCTCCCCGTGAAACGGGGAGAAGGGACTAACCCTGCTGCGTCCAGAACGCGATCTCCTGCGCCTTGGTCCTGAGCTCGGTCTTCAGCCATTGATCGTCGTCGTCGAGGTAGCTCCACGGCGTCCTGCCCTGCGCCCGCATCTCGCGGATGTAGGAGCGGTAGCGGTAGTGGCTGTAGACCGACATCGCGTATGTGGCATAGGCGGCGGCAAGCTTCCCGTGGCCGCGCACGATCACCAGGTTCTCGTCGTTCTTCTGGCTCGCCGGCGCCGAGAAATTGTGGCTGCCGGTCACCACCACGCAGTCGTTTGAATGCGGGTCGGTCACCAGGATCTTCGAATGCACGATGGCGTGGCCGATCTGCGACAGGAAGCTGCGCCGGTTGACCTCGGCGATCCATGGCCCGAGCGGCGCGTCGAGGCCTTGCGGCTGCGCCACCGCGTAGCGGTCGGGCGTGAATTTCCGGTCGCTGCTGACCAGGTCGATGTCGAGGAAATTCTGTTCGGTGCCGCCCTCGTCCGCGCTCAGCGTCGAGACCACGCCGCGCACATACATGCCCTTTTCCCTGGCGCGCTGGCCAGCCAGCGTGTGCAGCCCCTGCTTGCCCGGCGTGAACATCAGGAACAGCACCGCCTGCCTGGCCGAGCTGATGACGTCGCGCAGCGCCGCCATGTCGGCCCCGTCGGAGGTGCGGGTGAACCAGACCGTCGCCTTGGCGGTGCCCACCGTGAAGGTTTTCGGTGCGTTGTTGTCCGCCATCAGCGCCGGCGTGAAATTGGCCGGGTCGGTCTTCGGCGGCGAGGCGTCCTTGAGCAGGTCCCAATGCTTGCGGAAATGCTCCGCCACCGCCGCGTCCTCGATCAGCAGGCCGTTGTTGACCTGCGTGCATAGGCCCGTCGTGCTCCAGTTGGTGCTGCCGGTCCACACCTTCTTCGGCTCGCCGTCTTGCGACACCACGACGAACTTGTTGTGGCCGAGGCCTTTCGATTTCAGCATCCGGTCGATGGTCGCGATGCCGTGGTCGTTGAGGTTCTTGCGCGCGTCCTTGTTGCCGTCGCCGCTTTTGTCGGAGCCGTTGGCGAGGATAAGATGCAGCCGCGGCCCGAGCCCGATCAGCGCCGTCTCCAGCGTCGCGTCGCCGAGCTCGTAGAGGGCCGCATGCAATTCGTCGCCGGCGCCTTGCGTCAGCCCGACCATGCGCAGCCCGAGATCGCCTTCCAGGAAAGCGCGGAACTTTGCGTCGCCATTGGTCTGCAGGCTCTTCTTGAAGGCCGCCGGCGAGAGCTTGTTCTTGGCCATGTAGCGGGCGACGAATTGCGACAGCACCAGGCCGCGGTTGAAGTAGCAGGAAAAGCCGCCGCCGGCGTCGGTGGCGAGCGTGTGCCAGTCCGTCCAGTCGCTCGACACGCCCTTGGTCAGCGGCTTGCCGGGGCCGGCGCTCATCATCGCGGTCACCCGGTAGCGCACGACATTGCCGACATCGGCTGCGTGGTCGGTCCAGTTGAAGCGCTGGAACGGCCACACGTCCGACGGCCGGTGGTCGCCCGATTTCGGCTTGTCCTTGGTGAAGCCGACACGGTTCTCGACGGGCTCGATCTTCTCGGTGGCGCCGGCCTTGCGGCCGCGCTCGAGCAGAAAACCCCGGCACCCGGCGATGAAGTCGCTCGGTGCCCAGGCGACGAAGGCGTCGTCGCCATTGGTGTAGACGGAGACTTTTATGTCGATGGCCATCTGTCGTTCCTCCCCATCGTCGTTGTTCCTGAAGCGCGGCCGGCATGCCCGGCCCAACAATGCAGCCAACAAGAATCCGCGCCGGAAACAGCGTCCCGGATCAGTTGAAACAGAATATTCGAAAGGTGATGGCGATGATTATGCGGTGGCAGAAGATCGGATGTCAATGTTTTGCAGCGCCAAGTATAATTCTATGAACTGCTTCACATTGTTTTCTGTTTGCCAGCAAAACAAAGGCGGATGGTTTCGCCAACCATCCAGACCGGCCTGGAGCAATTCCAGGAAAGTGCGAGCGGCGAGGTTGCCATCGGGGCTCACCGTTCCTTTCCGTGAAGTCGGCACAAGCGCCGGGGATTGGCGGAAGCCTCCCAGCCTCGTCATTCCAGGGCGGAGCAGCCGCGAAGCGGCGTCGCGCAGACCCTGGAATCCATTCCGTGACTTTGATCGAAGAGCGCAGCGGAGCAGAATTCTGCACCGTAGCAGCGCTCGGACGTCACGGAATGGCAACTGTGTTCACGCGAATGCGGTTTTGTCGCGAATGATGGCGTTGAGGACGACCAGGAGCTTCC
>NZ_VFTL01000062.1:0-20970 GCF_006439385.1 Mesorhizobium sp. B3-1-7 | reverse complement strand
GTCTTGCCATGATCGACGTGGCCGATCGTGCCAATGTTCACATGCGGCTTGGTGCGCTCGAATTTACCTTTTGCCATGTGATCTCTCCATTCCTGCCTGCCCGTGCGGGCCTTGAATTAAGGTCTCGTGCAACCCGCTCGAGTTACGCGTATTTCTTCTGAACTTCCTGGGCGACCGCGGTCGGAACCGGCTCGTAGTGGTCGAACTGCATCGTGTACTGAGCGCGGCCCTGCGACATCGAACGCAGATTGTCGACGTACTTGAACATGTTCGCGAGCGGCACCATCGCGTTGATGACGACGGCAACGCCGCGCGCTTCCTGACCCTGGATCTGACCACGACGGCCGTTGAGATCGCCGATGACGCCGCCGACGTAATCTTCCGGCGTCACGACCTCGACCTTCATGATCGGCTCGAGCAACTGCACGCCGAGGCGCGGAGCGGCTTCCTTGAAACAGGCGCGGGAGGCGATTTCGAACGCCAGCACCGAGGAGTCGACGTCGTGGAAGGCGCCGTCGATCAGCGTGGCCTTGACACCGATCATCGGGAAGCCGGCGAACGGGCCGGAACCCATGACGCTGTTGATGCCCTTCTCGACGCCCGGGATGTATTCCTTCGGAACCGCACCGCCGACGATCTTGGACTCGAACACGAACTCTTCGCTCTCGGTGTTCGGCTCGAATATGATCTTGACGCGGGCGAACTGGCCGGTACCGCCGGTCTGCTTCTTGTGCGTGTAGTCCTGCTCGTGGGTGCGGGTGATCGTCTCGCGATAAGCCACCTGCGGCGCGCCGACATTGGCTTCGACCTTGAACTCGCGGCGCATGCGATCGACGATGATGTCGAGATGCAGCTCGCCCATGCCGGCGATGATGGTCTGGCCGCTTTCCTCGTCGGTCTTGACGCGGAAGGACGGATCCTCGGCCGCCAGACGATGCAGCGCGAGGCCCATCTTTTCCTGGTCGTTCTTGGTCTTCGGCTCGATGGCGATCTGGATGACCGGATCGGGGAATTCCATGCGCTCGAGGATGACCGGATGCAGCGGATCGCAGAGCGTATCGCCGGTGGTCGTGTCCTTGAGGCCAGCCAGGGCGACGATGTCGCCTGCGTAAGCTTCTTCGACGTCGGCGCGCGAATTCGCATGCATCTGCAGCATGCGGCCGATGCGCTCCTTCTTGCCCTTCACGGTGTTGTCGACCGAGGTGCCCTTGGCGAGCTTGCCCGAATAGATGCGGGCAAAGGTCAGCGAACCGACAAACGGGTCGTTCATGATCTTGAACGCCAGCATCGACAGCGGCTCGTTGTCATCGGCATGACGCTCGATCTCGGCGTCGGTCTTGGCGTCGACACCCTTGATGGCCGGCACGTCGATCGGCGACGGCAGGTATTCGACAACGGCGTCGAGCAGCGGCTGCACGCCCTTGTTCTTGAAGGCCGAGCCACAGAACATCGGGTAGAACTTGACCGCGATGGTGCCCTTGCGGATCAGCGCGCGGATCTCGTCGTTCGACGGCATCTTGCCTTCGAGGTAATTCTCGAGCGCGGTCTCGTCCATCTCGACGGCGGCTTCGATCATCTTCTCGCGGTACTGCTCGGCCTTTTCCTTCAGGTCGGCCGGGATCTCGACAACGTCCCAGGCAGCGCCCAGGGTCTCGTCGCGCCAGACGAGCGCGTTCATCTCGACGAGGTCGACGACGCCCTTGAACTCGGTCTCGGCGCCGATCGGCAGCTGCATGACGACGGCCTGCGCACCGAGGCGCGAGGCGATCATTTCCTCGGAGCGGTAGAAGTCGGCGCCGATCTTGTCCATCTTGTTGCAGAAGATCATGCGCGGCACATGGTATTTGTCGGCCTGGCGCCACACGGTCTCGGTCTGCGGCTCCACGCCGGCGTTGGCGTCGAGCAGCGCGATGGCGCCGTCGAGCACGCGCAGCGAACGCTCGACCTCGATGGTGAAGTCGACGTGTCCGGGGGTGTCGATGATATTGAAGCGGCGCATCTTGCCGTCGCGACCCTTCCAGAAGGTCGTGGTCGCGGCCGACGTGATGGTGATGCCGCGTTCCTGCTCCTGCTCCATCCAGTCCATGGTGGCAGCGCCGTCATGGACTTCGCCGATCTTGTGCGACTTGCCCGTGTAGTAGAGGACGCGCTCGGTCGTCGTCGTCTTGCCGGCGTCGATATGCGCCATGATACCGAAATTGCGGTAGTCTTCGATTTTGTATTCGCGGGCCATGGGAGGTGCCTCTCAGTCTCTTTCGCGTTACCAGCGGTAATGCGCGAAGGCGCGGTTGGCTTCCGCCATCTTGTGGGTGTCTTCACGCTTCTTGACGGCCGTGCCGCGGTTGTTGGCCGCGTCCATCAGCTCGCCCGAGAGGCGGTCGACCATGGTGGTCTCGTTGCGGTTGCGGGCCGCGGCGATCAGCCAGCGGATGGCCAGCGCCTGACGGCGCTCGGGGCGCACGTCGACCGGAACCTGGTAGGTGGCGCCGCCAACGCGACGCGAGCGCACTTCCACATGCGGCGCGACATTGTCGAGCGCCTGATGGAAGACGGTGACCGGCTCCTGCTTGGTCTTGGCCTGGACCTGGTCCAGCGCGCCATAGACGATGGTCTCGGCAACCGACTTCTTGCCGTCATACATGACGGCGTTCATGAACTTGGTGACAATCAGATCGCCGAACTTGGGGTCCGGATTGATCTCACGCTTTTCTGCACTGTGACGACGGGACATGGGAAACCCTTACTTCGGACGCTTGGCGCCGTATTTCGAACGACGCTGCTTGCGGTTCTTCACACCCTGCGTGTCGAGCACGCCGCGGATGATGTGGTAGCGGACGCCCGGCAGATCCTTGACGCGACCGCCGCGGATCATGACCACCGAGTGCTCCTGAAGGTTGTGGCCTTCGCCGGGGATGTAGCCGATCACTTCAAAGCCGTTGGTCAGGCGAATCTTGGCCACCTTGCGCAGCGCCGAGTTCGGCTTCTTCGGCGTCGTGGTGTAGACGCGCGTGCAGACACCCCGCTTCTGCGGGTTCTGCTGCATGGCCGGGACCTTGTTACGCTTCACCGGCGCCAGGCGCGGCTTGCGGATCAGCTGGTTGACGGTAGGCATTAAACCCTCTTGTCTCTCAATTCCGTGTCTGCCCTGTCAGGGCCGCTCAAAGCGTCATTCCCATACGCAAATTCGGGCAACACACCGCGCTTCGCGGTCCTGCCCGAACAAATTGCAGAGGAAGCGGAAGCCGCTTCATGCGCGCCGGAAATGTCTTTTCGCTCGTAAAACGAACCCTGTTTGAGGCAAACTCCAAAGCGTGTCGCTTCGGACAGGAGAGCCTCACATCGGTTCTGACGTCGCGGCTTCTACTCGCAACCCCAGGGTCCGTCAACCCCGGCGCGGCAAATATTGCGTCCAACCCAAAGCTGGGCAGCCATGCGAAAAACGCATGTAATTTTCTTGCGTCTTTTTTCAAGAGCGAGGAAGAAAGTGACTGGCTTTGCGCTGTCCTGCGCCCTTGCTTCGTGCCAAAAGGCGGCTTGCACCGGACAATCGCCGGGGAAACGAGGAATCAGCCGTGAACGACAATGAAGAACGGCCGGTCACGATCATCACCGGGCGGGTCTGGAAGAAGAAAGGCGGCAAGCCGGAGGGCGTGCACGTGATGCTGGTGGCGCCCGACGATGATTCTGCCGTGCGCCGCGCGCTCGAATCGCTCGCCGCGGAAGGTTACGCCGAGGCCGAGCTCGACCAGATCGGCGACATGGAGGGCGAGCCCGACGAGGAGCCGCATCTGTCGGCCTATCAGGGCGCGCTCGAAGGCGAAGTTTCGATCGTCACCTTTGAAGAGCCGATCTGAAAAGCGCGGCCAGCCGTCATATTTCCCAGAACCCGCCGGACAAACCTGCCCCGCTAGGCACTCTTTCATTCCTTGGAGTTTCCATGACCAGCAGTCCCATCAAGCTCGGCATCGTCGGTGTGGGCAAGATCGTGCGCGACCAGCATTTGCCGGCTGTCGCCAAGGATGGGGACTTTCAGCTCGCCGCCGCGGCCAGCCGCCACGGCAAAGTCGACGAGATCCCGAACTATCCAACGATCGAAGCCATGCTTGCGGCCGAACCCGGCCTCGAGGCGGTCTCGCTCTGCATGCCGCCGCAGTTCCGTTACGACGCCGCGCGCACCGCGCTGGAGGCGAAAAAGCATGTGTTCCTCGAAAAGCCGCCGGGCGCCACGGTCAGCGAAGTCGAACACCTCAAGGCGCTTGCCGAAAGGAACGGCGTCTCGCTCTTTGCCAGCTGGCATTCGCGCTATGCGCCGGCGGTGGAGGCCGCGCGCGCTTTCCTTGCCTCGGCCAGACTGATTTCGGCCGCCATCAATTGGAAGGAAGACGTGCGCCGCTGGCACCCGAACCAGGAATGGATCTGGGAACCCGGCGGCTTCGGCGTGTTCGATCCGGGCATCAACGCGCTGTCGATCGCCACCCACATCCTGCCTGCTATGTTCATCACCTCGGCCGTGCTCGATTTTCCGGAGAACCGCGCGGCACCGGTCGCGGCACATGTCGCCTTCCGCACGTCCAACGGCCTGCCGGTGACGATGGAGCTCGACTGGCTTCAGACCGGCCCGCAGAGCTGGGACATCGTCGCCGAGACCGACAAGGGCAAGATGGTGCTGTCGGGCGGCGGCGCTAAGCTCGCCGTCGATGGCAAGGTCGTCCACGACGAGCCCGAGGCCGAATATCCGATGCTTTACAAGCGCTTCGCCGAGATCGTTCGCGCCGGGACTTCCGATGTCGACCTCGCGCCGCTGCAGCACGTCGCCGACGCGTTCATGCTCGGCAAGCGCAACGTGGTCGAGGCGTTCTTCGACTGAGGCGGCGGCAAAGCGCCGAGGCCAACGGCATCCTCAGTCGACCATCGCAATGGCGAAGCCGTCATAGCCCTTGGCGCCTACGGTCTGGATGGCGGTGCCGTCCAGCCGCTTCTCGCCGCCGATGAACGAAAACGCGGCGCGAGCGCCTTCGACATTGGCGTCGCCGCTGTTCTTTTTCACGACCGCGCCGTCGCGGATGACGTTGTCGCAGACGATGACGGTGCCTGGGCGCGACAGCTTCATGGCCCGGGTCAGATAGTTCGGGTTGTTCGGCTTGTCGGCATCGATGAAGATGAGGTCGAACGATCCGGCACCTTCGTCCGCCAGCTTGCCAAGCGACTGCAGCGCAGGGCCTACGCGCAGGTCGACCCTGTCGGAAACCCCTGCCCGCTCGAAATTCGAGCGCGCGACCTTGGCGTGGTGCGGATCGAGCTCCAGCGTCACAATCTTGCCGTCCGCCGGCAATCCCCTCGCCATCCAGATGGTCGAGTAGCCGCCGAGCGTGCCGATCTCCAGCACCTTCTTCGCGCCGCGGATGCGCACCAGCAGCGACAGCAGCTTGCCCTGCGCGGCCGACACGTCGATCGCGGGCAGGCCCTGATCGCGGTTGGCCTTAAGCACCGCATCCAGGACGGGATCCGCTTCGAAAAGAGAGGAAACGATGTAGTCGTCGACAGCCGTCCAAGTCTTGCTGCTCATAGTTCTTCCTCGTTCGTGAAGATCAGGATGACGGCTAATAGAACCGTCATACTGATCTGGTCTCTTTATTCGATCACGATCTCTTCCGAAAACCGGCGTCCGCTTTTCGGGATCACGCTCTTGAAATGCAAGAAGGGGCCACGTGGGCCCCTTCTCATCGTTTCTCATGTCAAGCCGCTCACTGCGCGGCGTTGACCATGTCGGTCAGCATCGGGTCGGCGACCTCGACACCGGAGGCCTTGCGGCGCTCGTCGATGATGAGCTCGTCGCGCGAGGTTGCGATGCGCCGGATTTGGCTCATCGTACCGCCCGTGCCGGCCGGGATCAGACGGCCGACGATGACGTTTTCCTTCAGGCCCTGCAGCATGTCGGTCTTGCCGGCAACCGCGGCCTCGGTGAGCACCCTGGTCGTCTCCTGGAAGGAAGCGGCCGAGATGAAGGACGGCGTCTGCAGCGAGGCTTTGGTGATGCCGAGCAGCACCGGCTGACCTTCGGCCGGCTTCTTGCCGTCCTCGATCAGGCGCTCGTTGACCTCTTCCAGTTCGATGACGTCGACGTGGTCGCCCGGAATGTAGGTCGAGTCGCCCTGTGTGGTGATCTCGACCTTCTGCAGCATCTGGCGAACGATCACCTCGATGTGCTTGTCGTTGATCGACACGCCCTGCAGACGGTAGACCTCCTGGATCTCGTTGACGAGGTAGGAGGCAAGCGCCTCCACGCCCTTGATCGCCAGGATGTCGTGCGGCGCCGGGTTGCCGTCGAGGATGTAGTCGCCCTTCTCGATGACGTCGCCGTCCTGAAGATGGAACGGCTTGCCCTTCGGGATCAGGTACTCCACCGGCTCGAGCGTCGAGTCATGCGGCTCGATGATGATGCGGCGCTTGTTCTTGTAGTCGCGGCCGAAGCGGATCGTGCCATCGATCTCGGCGATGATGGCGTGATCCTTCGGACGGCGAGCCTCGAACAATTCCGCAACACGCGGCAGACCGCCGGTGATGTCCTTGGTCTTGGCGCTTTCCATCGGGATACGCGCAAGCACGTCGCCCGGACGGACATGCGCGCCCGGCTCGACCGAGAGGATGGCCTCGACCGAGAGCAGGAAGCGTGCATCGCCGCCCTTCGACAGCTTGCCGACCTTGCCCTTGGCGTCCTGGATGACGATCGCGGGCTTCAGGTCGCTGCCGCGCGGCGTCGAACGCCAGTCGATGACCTCACGCTTGGTGATGCCGGTCGACTCGTCGGCCGTTTCCTGCACGGAGATGCCGTCGACCAGATCCTCGAACGCCACCCTGCCCTCGATTTCGGTGAGGATCGGGCGGGTATAGGGATCCCACTCGGCGATACGCTGGCCGCGCTTCACCTTGTCGCCATCGTCCACGAAGATACGCGAACCATAGGCGACGCGGTGCGTGGCGCGCTCCTTGCCGGTCTCATCGAGGATGAGCACCGCCATGTTGCGGCCCATGACCATCTGCTGGCCTTCCGAGTTGCGCACCACGTTGCGGTTGCGGATCTGCACCTTGCCCTCATAGGAGGCTTCAAGGAACGAGCTATCCACCACCTGCGCCGTGCCGCCCATGTGGAAGGTACGCATGGTGAGCTGGGTGCCCGGCTCGCCGATCGACTGCGCCGCGATGACGCCGACGGCCTCGCCCTGGTTGACGGGGGTACCGCGGGCCAGGTCGCGGCCGTAGCAGACAGCGCACACGCCGGTCCTGACCTCGCAGGTCAGCGCCGAACGGATGCGGATCGACTGCACGCCGGCCTTTTCGATCTGCTCCACATCGCGCTCATCCATCAGCGTTCCGGCCTTGACCAGCAATTCGCCGGAGACTGGATGGTTGATGTCGTCGAGCGCGGTGCGGCCCAGCACGCGCTGGCCGACCGAAGCGACGACCTGACCGGCATCGACGATCGGCTGCATGGTGAGGCCCTTGTCGGTGCCGCAATCCACGGAGTTGACGATGCAGTCCTGCGCCACGTCGACGAGACGGCGGGTGAGGTAACCCGAATTCGCCGTCTTCAAGGCGGTGTCGGCCAGACCCTTGCGGGCGCCGTGGGTCGAGTTGAAATACTCGAGCACGGTAAGGCCTTCCTTGAAGTTCGAGATGATCGGCGTCTCGATGATTTCACCCGAGGGCTTGGCCATCAGGCCACGCATGCCGGCGAGCTGACGCATCTGGGTGGGCGAACCGCGCGCACCCGAATGCGACATCATGTAGATCGAGTTCATCGGCTTCTGGCGGCCATTGTCCTCGAACTCCACCGCCTTGATGCGGGCCATCATCTCGTCGGCGACCTTTTCCGAGCACTTGGCCCAGGCGTCGACGACCTTGTTGTACTTCTCGCCCTGGGTGATCAGGCCGTCATTGTACTGCTGCTCGTATTCCTTGGCCAAAGCCTCGGTCTCGGAGACCAGCTTGATCTTGGAATCCGGGATCAGCATGTCGTCCTTGCCGAACGAGATGCCGGCGCGGCAGGCATGCGCGAAGCCGAGCGCCATGATGCGATCGCAGAAAATGACCGTCTCCTTCTGACCGCAGTGGCGGTAGACGGTGTCGATCATCTTGGAGATGTTCTTCTTGGTCATCTCCTGGTTGGCGGTCTCATACGGCACGTTGACGTTCTTCGGCAGCAGTTCGCCGATGATCATGCGGCCAGGCGTGGTGTCGTAGATCTTCGACACCGTCTTGCCTTCGGCGTCGACGGTGCGGAAGCGACCCTTGATCTTGGCGTGCAGCGTCACGGCCTTGGTCTCCAGCGCATGCTGGAGCTCGCCCATGTCGGCAAACACCATGCCCTCGCCCGGCTCGTTCTGGTTGACGATCGAGAGATAGTAGAGACCGAGAACCATGTCCTGCGACGGCACGATGATCGGCGCGCCGGAGGCCGGGTGCAGGATGTTGTTGGTCGACATCATCAGCACGCGGGCTTCCAACTGCGCTTCCAAGGACAGCGGCACGTGGACCGCCATCTGGTCGCCGTCGAAGTCGGCGTTGAAGGCGGTGCAGACCAGCGGATGCAGCTGGATCGCCTTGCCTTCAATCAGGATCGGCTCGAACGCCTGGATGCCGAGGCGGTGCAGCGTCGGCGCGCGGTTCAGGAGCACCGGATGCTCGCGGATGACCTCGTCGAGAATATCCCAGACCTCCGGACGCTCCTTCTCGACCAACTTCTTCGCCTGCTTGACGGTCGAGGAGAAACCCTTGGCGTCGAGGCGGGCGTAGATGAAGGGCTTGAACAGCTCGAGCGCCATCTTCTTCGGCAGGCCGCACTGATGCAGCTTCAGCTCCGGACCGGTCACGATGACCGAGCGGCCGGAATAGTCGACGCGCTTGCCGAGCAGGTTCTGACGGAACCGGCCCTGCTTGCCCTTGAGCATATCGGACAGCGACTTCAGCGGACGCTTGTTGGCGCCGGTGATGACGCGGCCGCGACGGCCATTGTCGAACAACGCGTCGACGGCTTCCTGCAGCATGCGCTTTTCGTTGCGCACGATGATGCCGGGCGCGCGCAACTCGATCAGCCGCTTCAGGCGGTTGTTGCGGTTGATGACGCGGCGATAGAGATCGTTGAGGTCGGACGTGGCGAAGCGACCGCCGTCCAGCGGGACGAGTGGACGCAGGTCCGGCGGGATCACCGGAACAACCTTCATGATCATCCATTCCGGACGGTTGCCGGATTCCATGAAGTTTTCCACGACCTTGAGCCGCTTCAGATACTTCTTCTGCTTGAGCTCGGAGGTGGTCGAAGCCAGCTCCGAACGCAGGTCGCCGGCGATCTTCTCCAGGTCCATGCCGGCCAGAAGGTCATGGATGGCCTCGGCGCCGATCATGGCGGTGAAAGAGTCCTCGCCATACTCGTCGACGGCAAGCATGTACTCTTCCTCGCTGAGGAGCTGGTTCTCCTTCAGCGCGGTGAGGCCGGGCTCGGTGACGATGTAGTTCTCGAAGTAGAGCACACGCTCGATATCCTTGAGCGTCATGTCGAGCAGTGTGCCGATGCGCGAAGGCAGCGACTTCAGGAACCAGATATGGGCGACGGGCGCGGCGAGCTCGATATGGCCCATGCGCTCGCGGCGGACGCGCGACAGCGTGACTTCGACGCCGCACTTTTCGCAGATGACGCCCTTGTACTTCATGCGCTTGTACTTGCCGCACAGGCACTCATAGTCCTTGATCGGGCCAAAAATGCGCGCGCAGAACAGGCCGTCACGCTCCGGCTTGAAGGTGCGGTAGTTGATGGTCTCCGGCTTCTTGATCTCGCCGAACGACCAGGACAGAATCTTCTCTGGGCTGGCAAGCGAGATCCGGATGGAATCGAACACCTGCGCAGGCGCCTGCGGATTGAAGAGATTCATGACCTCTTGGTTCATGCCGTTCTCCTTTTCGGGGTCCTCGATAACCCCTTGCATCGATCGCGGACGAAATGTCCGCAGACTGGCCGGTTGCCCGACCGAAAAATTTGAAGGGCGCGCCGCATCCTAGAGCGGCGCGCCGTGGGTTTTACTCGGCTGCGTCGGGCAGACGCGTCGGGGTCTCTTCGACCTGGGTATTCTCCAGCTCCACATTCAGGCCCAGCGAGCGCATTTCCTTGACGAGAACGTTGAAGCTCTCCGGAATGCCTGCCTCGAACGTGTCGTCGCCGCGCACGATCGCCTCGTAGACCTTGGTGCGGCCGGCGACGTCGTCCGACTTCACCGTCAGCATTTCCTGCAGTGTGTAGGCGGCGCCGTAGGCTTCGAGCGCCCAGACCTCCATTTCGCCGAAGCGCTGGCCGCCGAACTGCGCCTTGCCGCCCAGCGGCTGCTGGGTGACGAGCGAGTACGGACCGATCGAACGCGCGTGGATCTTGTCGTCCACCAGGTGATGCAGCTTGAGCATATAGATATAGCCCATCGTCACCTTGCGATCGAACGGCTCGCCGGTGCGGCCGTCATAGAGCTGCGACTGACCGCTGGTGTGCAGGCCTGCCTGCTCCAGCATGGTGTTGATGTCGGCCTCATGCGCGCCGTCGAACACCGGTGTCGCGATGGAGACGCCGCGGCGCATCTGCTCGCTCAGGCGAACGATGCTCTCGTCGTCATACTCGCGGATCGGCTCGTTGCGGTCGTTGGCCGGCATGAAGCTTTCCAGCGTCTTGCGCAGCGGCTTGATATCGCCGCCACCCTTATACGCGTCGATCAGCTCGCCGATCTTCCTGCCCATGCCTGCGCAAGCCCAGCCCAGATGCGTTTCCAGGATCTGGCCGACATTCATGCGGCTCGGCACACCCAGCGGGTTGAGCACGATATCGGCATGCGTGCCGTCCTCGAGGAAAGGCATGTCCTCGACCGGAACGATGCGCGACACGACACCCTTGTTGCCGTGACGGCCGGCCATCTTGTCGCCCGGCTGCATCTTGCGCTTCACCGCCACGAAGACCTTGACCATCTTCATGACGCCCGGAGGCATTTCGTCGCCGCGTTGCACCTTCTCGACCTTGTCCATGAAACGCTGCTCGAGCGCCTTCTTGGACTCGTCATACTGGCCGCGCAGGGCCTCGAGTTCGCCCTGGAGCTTCTCGTTCTCCACGGCGAACTGCCACCACTGCGAACGCGGATACTCGTCGAGCGTGTCCTTCGACAGCTTCGAGCCCTTCTTGAAGCCCTTCGGTCCGGCGATCGCTTCCTTCCCGACCAGCACGTCGGAAAGACGCGCATAGACGTTGCGGTCGAGGATCGCCTGTTCGTCGTCGCGGTCCTTGGCCAGACGCTCGATCTCCTCGCGCTCGATCGCCATCGCGCGCTCGTCCTTCTCCACGCCGTGGCGGTTGAAGACGCGCACTTCGACGACCGTGCCGAAGGTGCCCGGAGGCATGCGCATGGAGGTGTCGCGGACGTCCGAGGCCTTTTCGCCGAAGATGGCGCGGAGCAACTTTTCTTCCGGCGTCATCGGGCTTTCGCCCTTCGGCGTGATCTTGCCGACCAGGATGTCGCCCGGCTGCACCTCGGCACCGATATAGACGATGCCGGCCTCGTCGAGGTTCTTCAGCGCCTCTTCCGAAACGTTCGGAATGTCGCGCGTAATTTCCTCCGGCCCGAGCTTGGTGTCGCGCGCCATGACCTCGAACTCCTCGATGTGGATCGAGGTGAAGACGTCGTCGGCCACGATGCGCTCGGAGAGCAGGATCGAGTCCTCGTAGTTGTAGCCGTTCCACGGCATGAACGCGACCAGCACGTTGCGGCCGAGCGCCAGATCGCCGAGCTCGGTCGAGGGACCGTCGGCAATGATGTCGCCCTTGTTGACGCGGTCGCCCATGCGCACCAGCGGACGCTGGTTGATGCAGGTGTTCTGGTTCGAACGCTGAAACTTCATCAGCCGGTAGATGTCGACGCCGGACTTGCCGGGGTCGAGATCTTCCGTGGCGCGGATGACGATACGGGTGGCGTCGACCTGGTCGACCACGCCGCCGCGGCGGGCGCCGATGGCAGCACCCGAGTCCCGGGCGACGACCGGCTCCATGCCGGTGCCGACGAACGGCGCCTCGGCGCGCACCAGCGGCACGGCCTGACGCTGCATGTTCGAGCCCATCAGCGCGCGGTTGGCGTCGTCGTTCTCGAGGAACGGGATGAGCGCTGCCGCGACCGACACCATCTGCTTCGGCGAGACGTCCATCAGGTCGACGTTCTCGCGCGGCGCCATCATCACTTCGCCGGCGTTACGGCAAATGACGAACTCGTCGACGAAGCTGCCGTTCTTGTCGAGCTCGGCGTTGGCCTGCGCGACATAGTGCTTGGCCTCTTCCATCGCCGACAGGTAGACAACCTCGTTGGTAAGCTTGCCGCTCACGATCTTGCGGTACGGGCTTTCGATGAAGCCGTACTTGTTGACGCGCGCGAAGGTAGCCAGCGAGTTGATCAGACCGATATTCGGGCCTTCCGGCGTTTCGATCGGGCAGATGCGGCCGTAATGCGTCGGGTGCACGTCGCGCACCTCGAAGCCGGCGCGCTCGCGGGTCAGGCCGCCCGGTCCAAGCGCCGACAGGCGGCGCTTGTGCGTGATCTCCGACAGCGGGTTGGTCTGGTCCATGAACTGCGACAGCTGCGAGGAACCGAAGAACTCGCGCACGGCGGCGGCGGCCGGCTTGGCGTTGATCAGATCTTGCGGCATGACCGTGTCGATCTCGATCGAGGACATGCGCTCCTTGATCGCGCGCTCCATGCGCAGCAGGCCGACGCGGTACTGGTTCTCCATCAACTCGCCGACCGAACGCACGCGGCGGTTGCCGAGATTGTCGATGTCGTCGATCTCGCCCTTGCCGTCGCGGAGTTCGACCAGCGTCTTGACCACGGCCAGGATATCGTCCTTGCGCAGCACGCGCACGGTGTCCTCGGCCTTGAGCTCGAGCCGCATGTTCATCTTGACGCGGCCGACAGCCGACAGGTCGTAGCGCTCGCTGTCGAAGAACAGCGAGTTGAACATGGCTTCGGCGGTCTCGAGCGTCGGTGGCTCGCCCGGGCGCATGACGCGGTAGATGTCGAACAGCGCGTCCTGGCGGCTCTCGTTCTTGTCGACGTTGAGCGTGTTGCGGATGTAGGCGCCGACATTGACGTGGTCGATGTCCAGGATCTGGATCTCGTCCTCGCCGGTGCCGAGCAGCACCTTTAGCGTCTTGTCGTCGATCTCGTCGCCGGCTTCGAGGAAGATCTCGCCGGTGGCGTAGTTGACGATGTCCTCGGCAAGGTAGTTGCCGAGCAGGTCCTCGTCGGTCGCCTTGATGGCCTTGAGACCCTTCTCGCCGAGCTGGCGAGCCTGGCGGGCGGTGATCTTCTTGCCTTGTTCGACCACGATCTCGCCGGTGTCGGCGTCGACCAGGTCGCCGACGGCCTTGAGGCCGCGGAAACGCTCGACGTTGAACGGAATGCGCCAGTGGTCGCCGGCGCGCTTGTAGGTGATCTTGTTGTAGAAGGTCGACAGGATCTCCTCGCCGTCCATGCCGAGCGCCATCAAGAGCGACGTCACCGGAATCTTGCGGCGACGATCGATGCGGGCGTGCACGACGTCCTTGCTATCGAACTCGATGTCGAGCCACGAGCCGCGATAGGGAATGACGCGCGCGGCAAACAGAAGCTTGCCCGATGAGTGCGACTTGCCCTTGTCATGGTCGAAGAAGACGCCCGGCGAACGGTGCATCTGCGAGACGATGACGCGCTCGGTGCCGTTGACGATGAAGGTGCCGTTCGACGTCATGAGCGGCATGTCGCCCATGTAGACGTCCTGCTCCTTGATGTCCTTGATCGACTTGGCGCCGGTATCCTCGTCGATATCGAACACGATGAGGCGCAGCGTCACCTTCAGCGGGGCAGCATAGGTCAGGTCGCGCTGACGGCACTCGTCAACGTCGAATTTCGGTGCCTCGAACTCGTACTTCACGAACTCCAGCATCGAGGAGCCGGAAAAGTCGGAGATCGGGAAGACCGACTTGAAAACGGCCTGCAGCCCTTCGTCCGGACGGCCGCCCTTGGGCTCGTCCACCATCAGGAACTGGTCATAGGATGCCTTCTGAACCTCGATGAGATTCGGCATCTCCGCAACTTCCGGGATCTTTCCGAAGAACTTGCGTACGCGTCTGCGGCCATTGAAAGTCTGGGTCTGGGCCATCGTCGCTCCTTAGCTATAAACTCGGGACGAACCTCGCCGCGGCTCGCCTTGCACCAACGGGCGGCCTTGGCGGCTGCCCCTATCTGTTTTTCCGGCCGCCCTGCCGATGGTTTGGCGGCTACCGGCTAAAACGGGAGAAAACCCGTTTCCGGAAGGCCGCTTTTCGGCCCTCAGGAAAGAGGTTTTCAAACGCCTCGCGCAACAGAACCCTCCCTTCGTCAAGGGAGGGGGCGGACGGCGCGAGACCGTCCGCCCTCGCCTAACAGGCTTACTTCAGCTCGACCTTGGCGCCAGCTGCTTCCAGCTGAGCCTTGAACTTGTCGGCGTCGGCCTTGGAAACGCCTTCCTTGACCGGCTTCGGAGCCGCTTCGACCAGGTCCTTGGCTTCCTTGAGGCCAAGGCCCGTGATGGCGCGGACTTCCTTGATGACGTTGATCTTCTGGGCGCCGGCATCGGCGAGAACGACGTCGAATTCCGTCTTCTCTTCAGCCGGAGCAGCGGCAGCGGCACCAGCGCCGCCAGCAGCGGCAACCGCCACCGGAGCGGCAGCCGAAACGCCCCACTTCTCTTCCAGGAGCTTCGACAGCTCGGCCGCCTCGAGGACGGTCAGCTTCGAAAGGTCGTCTACGATCTTTGCGAGATCAGCCATTTTTGTATTCCTTCACTAGGTTCGAACGTGTGTTGTTGACAGCGAGGAACGGCCTCATGCCGCCTCGTCCTTCCGGGCGTAAGCGCCGATGACACGCGCGACCGAAGCCGCGGGCGCATTGACGATCTGGGCGATCCGGGTAGCCGGCGTGGCGATCATGCCAACCAGCCTGGCGCGCAGCTCGTCGAGCGACGGTAGTGTGGCGAGTGCCTTCACACCGTCGGCATCGAGCGAGGTCGTACCCATCGCGCCACCGAGAATGATCAACTTGTCATTCCCCTTGGCGAAATCGGACGCGACCTTCGGCGCCGCAATCGGATCCTCCGAATAAGCGACCAGCGTCTGTCCCTTGAACAGATCGATGATCGATGCGGAGTCCGTGCCCTGAAGAGCGATCTTGGCGAGACGGTTCTTCGCGACTTTGACGGTGCCACCGGCGGCGCGCATCTTCGACCGGAGGTCGTTCATTTGCGCGACGGTGATACCGGCGTAGTGGGCCACGACGACTGAACCAGCGCTTGAAAACGCATCATTCAGGCCCGTGACGAGTTCGCGTTTTTCCGCTCTGTCCACTGCCTATCTCCAGTTGACCCCTGCCCCATTAACGAGGTCAGGCGTCGGGTTGCCTTTTGCCGGCCGGGCCATCCAGTACGGATCTCCCGAACGACGCTCGAGGATCCTGCCCCCTTTCGCCACACCAGCCGGCACGCCGGATAGTGCGCAGACAAAAGGCAAACACGGTTCGAACCTTTCATTGGAGCTTGGCTCCTTTGTCGGGTCTTCACCCGTCTCATGCAGGCCCAAGTGAATTAAGGCTTTTGGGCCGCCTGCAATCTCGGACAGGATATCCGGAAACCTTTCGGCTTCCGGGGTACCGGGCCGCCGACGGATCGGCGGTCCGGGATTCTTTTGCGATCGGCCTAGCCGATCAGATGACACTTACGACGCGGCGAGCGTCGCGATGTCGAGCTTGAGGCCGGGGCCCATCGTCGAGGTGACCGACACCTTCTTGACGTAGTTGCCCTTGGCGCCCGCGGGCTTGGCCTTGGTCACCGCATCGGCGAAGGCGCGGACATTTTCTTCCAGCGCCTTGACGTCGAACGAGACCTTGCCGACGCCGGCCTGGACGATGCCGGCCTTCTCGACGCGGAACTCGACGGCGCCGCCCTTCGAAGCCTTGACGGCCGCGGCCACATCGGTGGTCACGGTGCCGACCTTCGGGTTCGGCATCATGCCGCGCGGGCCGAGAACCTTGCCCAGACGACCGACCAGCGGCATCATGTCCGGCGTGGCGATGCAGCGATCGAAATCGATCGTGCCCTTCTGGACGATGTCGACAAGGTCCTCGGCGCCAACGATATCGGCGCCGGCGGCCTTGGCTTCCTCGGCCTTGTCGCCACGGGCAAACACCGCGACGCGCACCGAGCGGCCGGTGCCGTTCGGCAAGTTGACCACGCCGCGGACCATCTGGTCGGCATGGCGCGGATCGACGCCGAGGTTCATCGATATCTCGACGGTCTCGTCGAACTTCACCTTGGACCGGTCCTTGAGCAGCTGCAGCGCCTCGGAGAGGGCGTAAGCCTTGTTCGGATCGATGCCTTCGCGGCTCTTGGCAATACGCTTTGCAATCTTTGCCATGATCTTAGCCCACCACTTCCAGGCCCATCGAGCGGGCGGAACCCTCGACCATGCGCATGGCCGCCTCGACGTCGTTTGCGTTCAGGTCCTTCATCTTCTGCTCTGCGATCGCGCGCACCTTGTCGCGGCTGATCGTGCCAGCCTTGACCTTGCCCGGCTCCTTGGAGCCCGACTTCAGGTTGGCTGCCTTCTTCAGGAAGTAGCTCACCGGCGGCGTCTTCATGACGAAGGTGAACGACTTGTCCTGGTAGTAGGTGATGACGACCGGGATCGGCGATCCCTTCTCGAGCTCCTGGGTCTGCGCGTTGAACGCCTTGCAGAATTCCATGATGTTGATGCCGCGCTGACCAAGCGCCGGGCCGATCGGGGGCGACGGCGTGGCCGAGCCCGCGGCAACCTGGAGCTTGAGCTGGCCTGCAACTTTCTTAGCCATCTCTATTCCTGCCTTTTCTCATGCCGGCCCCTTATCCGGGGAACGCGACGGTTGCAGTCTGGTGGTGCGGTTCCGACGGCCGGCTGTGCCGCCTTCGCCTCCCACCCGTTCATGCGGCGTCTGCCGCCGCTCCCGACGCCTCGCGGCGCGGGTGTACCAACGCCTTCCGGCGCGGGTGTACGGATCAGCCCTTTTCGACCTGTCCGAATTCCAGATCGACGGGCACGGCGCGCCCGAAGATCGAAACTTCCACCTTGAGGCGGGCACGCTCCTCGTCCACTTCCTGGACGACGCCGTTGAACGACGCGAACGGACCGTCCGAAACGCGGATCGCCTCGCCGATCTCGAAGGTGACCGAAGGCTTCGGCCGCTCGACGCCCTCCTGAACCTGGTTCAGGATGCGCTGCGCCTCGGTCTCGGTGATCGGCACGGGCTTGGAGTCGCCCAGGAAACCGGTGACCTTCGGCGTGTTCTTGACCAGCGAGAACACGGCATCGGTCAGATTGGCCTTCAACAGCACATAGCCCGGGAAGAACTTGCGCTCGGCATCGACCTTGCGGCCACGGCGGATCTCGACGACCTTCTCGGTCGGCACGACGATCTGCTCGATATCGCCGGACAGGCCCTTCTGCTTGGCCTTGTTCTCGATGTCCTCGGCGACCTTCTTCTCGAAGTTCGAATAGGCGTGGACGATATACCACCGTGCAGTCATTTCACGACCTCTCCGTAAACCGCCGAATTAATGTCCGAGACCCAGGATCCACTCGATCGCGTAGCCCATCAGAATATCGGCAGCGAAGAAGAACAGCATCGCGATCACCGCGAACACCAGGACCATCACGGTCGAGATCATGGTTTCGCGCCGCGAAGGCCATGTCACCTTGGCCGTCTCCGCGCGAACCTGCTGGAGAAAGGTGAAGGGATTAGTGGTTTTCGAAGCCATGTGCCGCCTGTTTCAAGACCCGTTGGCCGGGCCTCCTGGATGATCCCGCTGACCGGGACGTGCCGCCTGGGCTCTATACGGCGCGAATCAGCGCCGCTATTTCACCCACGCAAATCAGACGCGTAAAGCCGGCTTCCCAGCTCCACGCGTCGCGTGTCTGTCTTGTCTACATAAAACCGATTCTTAATCCACGCAAGTGGCAAGGGTCCGCTTTATGTCCCAACGCCGCCTCGGAACCATCCAGTCGTCCCGTCCCGGCTATGCGGGGCTTATGCCCCAATTCCCACCATATGGCAAGCCACCCGCCGATTTTCAACCGGAAGAGCTTTGTTTTGCCGTTTGGAGAAATGGCACGGGCAGCAGGGCTCGAACCTACGACCTGCGGTTTTGGAGACCGCCGCTCTACCAACTGAGCTATGCCCGTGCATGCGCTGTTCGGCGCAGGCGCTTCCTAAAAGCTTCCGGGCACTCTGTAAAGAGCACTCGGCAGCGGTTTTGGACCCTTTGCCGGAAATCTGAATTGCGCGGCTGCCGGCAATCGATCGCGGGGGGCGCGCCCGCTCTTTAAGATTTCCCGGCCGGCGGCTTATAAGGTCCGCCCGGCACGCCCCAGCCCCAGGCCGGCATCGGCTCGGTCTCGGGATCGCAGGTCTCGCCCAGATTCGAGTTCATCTTCGCCAGCCGCGACCCCCATTCGACATAGCCCATGAAGGCGGAGCGGAATTCGGGGTCGTCCGGCAGGCCGACCTCGTCCGCCGCGTCGGCAAGGAGATTGATCCAGCGGCGGCGCTGTTCCTCGGTCAGGTGCTTGCCAAGGTGATGCATCACCATTTCGCGATGGCCGCCATGCTTCTCGCTGTAGGTCTTCGGCCCGCCAAAGACTTCGCCGATGAAGGCGGCGACATGCGCCGGGTGATCCGGCGACATGTGCCTGAATACCGGCCCGACGACCGGATCCGCGGCCACCTTGTCATAAAAGGTCCGGGTCAGCCGGTTCAGCGCCTCGCCGCCGCCGGCCCACGCATATAAAGTCGGGATGTCCTCGCTCATCGCCGCTCCTCCACCGTGTATAAAAGCACGAGCAGGATAGTGTCAGCGCCCTGCCCCGCTCAACCTGCCTCGATGGCCAGTACGCGCTATCTCCTTTGTTTACGCAATTCCGGACGGAAAACCGTAAACACTTTTCCTGGAATTGCTCTACAGCTTCGCCGGCGCCTTCGCCTCGGCATCGGCGGCCGGACGAACGCGGCAATTGTCCGGCCTGGGCGCGGATCTGCAAATGGTGGCGCCCGTCAGCGCGTCGACCGACTGCGGCCCGGTTGTCAGCCCGAATGTCTTCAGTTCGTCCCGGCTGAGTTCCCTGTGCTTCGCATATTCGGCCGACTGCATGGCGACGAAAAAGCCCGAGCCGACCGCCATTTCGTCGAGGTAGGCCCTGACCTTGTCTTCCATGCCCATGGAATGCACCAGAAAATGCGCACCGGCGCCAACCAGGCGCCGGACGCCGCCGGCGATCATCACCGCACAAGCTGCGTCGCATTCGGCGCCTGCATCGATGGTGAGCCCGGCATGGAGACCATCCGCCGCGACGCACCCCACTGCGCCCGGATCGCAATCGAGAAAATCCGTTCGGGCGACTGCGACATCCAACCCGCGCTCGCGGATCAGCCGGCCCGCGGCAAGCGCAGCCTGCACGTCTCCACCCGGCGAATCGACAATGATGGGCAACCGGCGCTCCCGGATCGTATCGAGCAGTTGGCGGAGCTTGTCGGCGGTGCCTGCCGCGATCGTGCCTTCCGCCGAAATCCATTCCGGACAATCGGGATTGCAAAGCGGATTGCTGCCGCGAACAAGAACGAAGCGCATCTCCTGTTCGTGGGCCTGCGGCGCCGGCGCGGGAACCGGCGCAATGTGTGAGGGCCCGGCCCCGACTGCAGCGATCGCGGCCGGCGCGCCGTTCGCGGGAACCTCGCGACAATTCGCCGGCGCCGGATTGCGCTGGCAAATGGTTCTCTCGGTCAGCAGGTCGAGCGAATCGAGACTGGTGACGAGTTTCATCTCCAGCATGTCTTCGGGCTCGATCTGCCTGATGTCGCTGGCAGGCGTCGCCTTCATCACGCCCAGAACGCCCTGCTCGACACCCATTTCCTTCAGATAGGCCGACAGCCGCTTCTCGACCGTCCTGCTCATCTCATAGGTCTTGTAGCTGCCGGCATTCTTGCGGCTGACGATCCTGGTGCTGACGATCTTCTTCTTGCCGTTCACGATCCGATAGGTCGTGCGGTAGAGCAGCTTCTCACGCTGGTAGGTGGTGGTGATCTGGTGCACACCGAGATAGGCCCATTCGCCGACCACGCGGCGGATGCCGCCGGCAAACATCAGCGGACAGGCCGAATTGCACATCGCGCCGCTGTCATAAGCGACGCCGGAATAGGGCTGGCCCTTGCGGCCATTGTCCAGGCAGTTCTTCATCCCCGGCGAGCAGCCGGAAAACTCCGTGATGCCGACCGCGATATCGAGCTTGTTCTTGCGGACCATGCGGCCAAGCTGCAGCGCGGCATCGACATTGCCGCCTGGTGAATTGACGACGATCGGCAGTGGCCGCCCGCCGAGCGTCTTCAGCAGGCGTCTCAGCTGCGCCGGCGTGCCGGCCTCGATCGTGCCTTCGGCGGAAATCCATTCCGGGCAGTTCGGCTCGCAGCCCGGCGCGCTGCTGCGCACGACGACGAAGCGCATCGCCGGACCGTAGTCCGCGGGCGTTTCCTTTGCGGCGGCGCTGAGCGCGGCCAGCCCTGTGGCAGCGGCCAATCCCAGCCGAAGCAGCCCGCGCCAACACCGTATGGTCTTTGAACGGAATGTTGAAACCACGTCTGGCAAGCCCCTCGGGTACAACCCATACTAGTTGCGGGGACGGGGCTTGCAACAGAATTGAAAAGGGCCGCGCGATACCACTCCAAAGCAAAAGGGCGGCCGAGGACCGCCCTTTCTTTGTCGAACCGGCAAGTGCCGGATCGATTATTCCTTGATGGTGACGACGATGCCGGCACCGACGGTGCGGCCGCCTTCACGGATGGCGAAGCGCAGCTTCTCTTCCATGGC
>NZ_VFTL01000061.1:0-25418 GCF_006439385.1 Mesorhizobium sp. B3-1-7 | reverse complement strand
GTCGCCTTCTGCACCGCTGCATTCTTCGGCCCGCGTAACGACATGGATTCCAGGGTCTGCGCGCGTCGCTTCGCTCCTTGCTCCGCCCTAGAATGACGACCGCGTGAAGGTCGAGCCAACGTCACCCCACGATGGCGAAGGCGTCTCGCGTTCTGCCGGAGGCGGTCTTGACCGGCTTCTGGCCGATCCATTGCACGTGCCGCCCGAGGGTCGCTGCGGCCGATTCGGTGTTGCCTTGTCTCAGCGCGCTCAGGATCGCGCGGTGATCCTGGTCGGTGCGGATTTCCCATTCCGAGCGCCAGGCCGCGAACAGGAAGCGCGCGCTCGCCGCATGCAGGTCGTCGATGGTGGAGAGCAGGCGCGGCATGTTGCAGGGCGCCAGGATCAGCCGGTGGAAGGTGCGATTGGCCTCTTCCCAGGAGCGCACGTCGCCGGACTTGTCGCCGGCCTTGGTCGCCTCCTCGGCCAGGTCGAGGATCGACGCCGTCAGATGCGGCGCGGCATGGCGCAGCGCCAGCACTTCGAGCGCGGCCCGCATCTCGGCCACTTCCCTGACCTCGCCGAGATCGAAAGAAGCCACGCGCACGCCGCGGCGCGGCTCGCTGATCGCCAAACCTTGCGCCTCGAGGCGGCGAAAAGCCTCGCGCACCGGCACATGGCTGGTGTTGAATTCCTCCGCGACATGGTCCTGGCGCAGCCGCGAGCCGGGCTCGATGGCGCCCGAAATGATGCGGTCCGCCAGTTCCTTGCTGATGCGGACGGCGATTGTGTCTTCTGTGCTGGCCATATTTTATAGATAATTTGCCGGACCGCCCTTTGTCGAGACGGCCGGCGCGCGATTCACAGGCGCCCTGCCCGGCGGATGCCAGGCAAGTCCCGAGAAGACAGACCGGCTCAGTTGACGCGGCTGATGCAGAAGTCGATGACGTCGATCAAAGCCGACTTCTGCGGCGTCGCTTCCAGCGGCGCCAGCGCGTCGCGGGCGATCTCGCCGAAATGGCGGGCGCGGCCGATCGTGTCGGCGATGGCGCCGTGGCGGGTCATCAGGCCGATCGCCTTTTCGAGCCCGGCATCGTCGGCGACATTGTCCTCGATGGCGCGCTTCCAGAAGGTGCGCTCGGCCTTGGTGCCGCGCCGGTAGGCGAGGATCACCGGCAGCGTCACCTTGCCCTCGCGGAAATCGTCGCCGACATTCTTGCCGAGATCCTTGCTCGAGCCGCCATAATCCAGCGCGTCGTCGATGAGCTGGAAGGCCAGGCCGAGATTCATGCCGTAAGAGCGAAGCGCGGCGCGATCGGTGCGCGAGGCCTGGGCGATGACCGGCCCGACTTCCGCGGCGGCCGAAAACAGCGCCGCGGTCTTGGCCTTGATGACGGCGAAATGCTCATCCTCGGTGGTCTCGAGGTTCTTCGCGGCGGCAAGCTGCATGACCTCGCCCTCGGCGATGATGGAGGCCGCGGCCGACAGGATGTCCAGCGCCTCCAGCGAACCGACCTCGACCATCATGCGAAACGCCTGGCCGAGCAGGAAATCGCCGACGAGCACGCTCGCCTGGTTGCCCCAGATCATGCGCGCCGTCTTCTTGCCGCGGCGCAGCGCGCTCTCGTCGACCACGTCGTCATGCAGAAGCGTCGCGGTGTGCATGAACTCGACCGCCGTGGCGAGCTTGACATGGCCTTCGCCGGAATAGCCGAACATCTGCGCGGCGGCGAGCGTGAGCATGGGCCGCAGCCGCTTGCCGCCGGACGAGATCAGGTGGTTGGCGATCTCCGGGATCATCTCGACGTCGGAGCCGGCCTTGGACAGGATCAGCTCGTTGACCCGCCCCATGTCGGCCGCCGTCAGATCGATCAAATCCTTGATGGAAGCGGGTTCCCGCTTGCCTTCGATGTTGAGAACGACACCCACCACGACAACTCCCGTCTCTTCAACGCGCACGAGTTAACGCGCACGACGGCACCCTTAATCCCGCTCCGACTCTAGGGCGGCACAACCGGGCACGGCAAGAGGCGAATTGGCGCGGCTTCGCCGACGGTGTGTCTATCCGCACGTTTACAGGAACGCCGCAACCTGCGACTTTCGTTCCATGATCGAGCTTGTCCGCACCAACGACGCCGTCGTGATCTCCTTTGTCGAATCGCTGATGCGCGACGCCGGCATCGCCTGTTTCGTCGCCGACCAGAATATGAGCGTGCTCGACGGCTCGCTCGGCATCCTGCCGCGGCGGGTGATGGTCGATGCCGAGAAGGTCGATGCGGCGCGCCGCATCCTCAAGGATGCCGGCATCGAGAACGAGATCCGCAAAAAATAATGGCAGCCAGCACCGCTCCCGTCCCGGATACGCCGGCGCACACAGTCGATGCCTTCCATCGCGGGCGCTTCTGGCTGGTGCAGCCGAGCCGGGGCGGTCATCGCGCCGGCATGGACGCCATGATGCTGGCGGCCGCCGTGCCGTCCGGCTTTTCCGGCCGGCTCGCCGATTTCGGCGCGGGCGCCGGCGCGGCGGCCCTTGCCGTGCTGTCGCGCTGCCCGGCGGCGCAGGCAGTGCTCGTCGAACGCTCGGCCGAAATGGCCGGGTTCGCCGCCGCCACGCTTTCGCATCCCGGCAATGCCCATCTCGGCGACCGCGCTTCGGTGCTGCCGGCCGACGTGACGCTGGCCGGCCGGGCGCGTGCGGAAGCCGGCCTTGCCGACAACCAGTTCGATTTCGTCATCATGAACCCGCCGTTCAACGCCGCCGAGGATCGCGCCACCCCCAACGCGCTGCGCAGGGAGGCGCATGTCGTCGAGGACGGGCTGTTCGAGCGCTGGATCAGGAGCGCCGCCGCCGTCGCCAGGCCGCGGGGCGGCCTGGCCGTCATCGCCCGGCCCGAGCAATTGGTCGCCATCCTCGATGCGATCGAGGGGCGCTTCGGCGATGCCGAGATGCTGTGCGTGCATCCGCGGCCGGACGCGGCGGCGATCCGCATCGTCGTCAGGGCGGTGCTCGGCGCGCGTGGAAAACTGTCGATCCGCCCGCCGCTCACCTTGCACGGACCATCGGGCAACGCGCCGGCGGAGCGGACGGAAATGATCAATAACGGCCTGGCATCGCTGTTCGGCGATTGATCCTTGAAGCGCGTCGCGTTGAAATGGATTCTAGCGACGCGCTTCAGGTTTTGTTTTATGCATGTCTTTTTCGCAAAACCGCTGCACACTTTTGCGCGACATGCACTGGCTGGCGATGCGGCATTGCCGTTGGCCAGCGAATTCCTACATGCCCAAAGCAAGCTGACGCCCGTGAAACAGACCAACCGACCTGATCTCATCTTGCTGCTTTGCAAATCGACCGGAGACATTCCTTCGTGAAACGCCTCTTCAACCGCCTGCTGCCGAAATCCTGGCGCTCGACAGCCGTCACCATTCCGGTCATCCGGCTGCAAGGCGCCATCATGGCGGGCGGCGGCCAATTCCGGCCGAGCCTGTCCCTCGCCTCGACGGCCGGCGTCATCGAAAAGGCATTCAGCTTCGATGCGCCGGCGGTTGCCATCTCGATCAATTCGCCGGGCGGCTCACCGGTGCAGTCGCGGCTGATCTTCAAGCGCATCCGCGACCTGGCGGTGGAAAAGGACAAGAAGGTGCTGGTCTTCGTCGAGGACGTGGCGGCTTCCGGCGGCTACATGATCGCGATTGCCGGCGACGAGATCTTCGCCGACCCGTCGTCGATCGTCGGCTCGATCGGCGTGGTCTCGGCCTCGTTCGGTTTCCCCGAGTTGATGAAGAAGATCGGCGTCGAGCGGCGTGTCCACACCGCCGGGCAGAACAAGGCCGTGCTCGATCCGTTCAAGCCGGAAAAGAAGGAAGACGTCGAGCGGCTGAAGGCACTGCAGCTCGACGTGCACGAGACCTTCATCGACCTCGTCAAGGAGCGGCGCGGCAGCAAGCTCAAGGACGACCCGGACCTGTTCACCGGCCTGTTCTGGACCGCCAAGCGTGGCCTCGAGCTCGGCCTTGTCGATGCGCTGGGCGATATGCGCGGTGTGCTCAGGACGCGTTTCGGCGACAAGACGCAGCTCAAGCTGATCACCGCGCCGCGCGGGCTTTTCGGCCGATTTGGCCTGTTTGGCTCGCGTGTTTCGGCGCCGGATATCGCGGCGGCCGCCGCCAGCGGCGTCCTCGATGCGGCGGAAGAGCGCGCGCTATGGGCACGCTTCGGGCTTTGAAAAAGCCATGAATGCGGCTAGCATGGCCGCTTGACCGACCCATTCGGCCGGCCTTGCCGCGAGGACGCGGGAGGAGTTTTAGAGATGCCGCAGATCATTTTCTTCGCCGTTGTCGGCGCCGCCGCTTACTTTGGCTACCGCGCTTTCGTGCGCGAGGCCGAGCGCGTGACGGCAAAAATCCGGCGGACCGAGAAACAGGCGGCGAACGGCACGATGGGCACACTGGTCAAGGATCCCAAGACCGGCGAATACCGTCTCGCCAAGGACTGATCCCATCTCGCCAGCAGCCAACATTCTCGAGCCCGGCGCAGAGGTCCGGACATGGCTTGCGCCGGCCAAGATCAACCTGGCGCTGCATGTCACCGGACGGCGCGCCGACGGCTACCATCTCATCGACAGCCTTGCCGTCTTCACCCGCTTCGGCGACCGGCTCGAGATCGAGCCGGCGGAGCACGACGAGTTCTCGGTATCCGGCCGTTATGCCGCCGGCCTGCCGCTCGACGGCGACAATCTGGTGGTGAAGGCGCGCGATGCCTTGCGCCGGGAAGCCGGCGCGCAGCATGCGCCGCCGGTTGCCATCAAGCTGGAGAAGAACCTGCCGATCGCGTCCGGCGTCGGCGGCGGCTCCAGCGACGCGGCGGCGGCGCTCAACAGCCTTGCGCGGCTCTGGAAGCTCGATATCGACGACATTTCGCTGGCGCGGATCGGGCTTTCGCTCGGCGCCGACCTGCCGATGTGCCTGAAGTCAAAACCGCTGGTCGCGCGCGGCATCGGCGACGACCTGTCGCCGCTGCCTGCGTTTCCGGCGCTTGGCTTGGTCCTGGTTAATCCGAGCGTCGCCGTCTTGACGCCGGACGTGTTCAAGGCGCTGTCCAGCCGCGACAACGAGACGCTGCCGCCGCTGCCGAAGCGCCTCGACTTCCACGCCGTCCGCAACTGGCTGGAGACGACGCGCAACGATCTCGAGGCACCTGCCCGCTCGATCCAGCCGGCGATCGGCGAGGCGCTGAAGGCGCTCAAGCGCGCCGACGCAGCTTTCGTGCGCATGTCCGGCTCGGGCGCCACGTGTTTCGGCCTGTTCGAGACCGGCAATGTCGCCAAGCGCGCGGCGATCGAGATCCGCGCGCGCCATCCCGACTGGTTCGTCGCCGCGACGCGCAGCATGGAGGTGACCGATGGCGAAGCTTGACGAGAGCCGGCCCTTCATTCCGGTGCGCATCGCCGTGCTGACGGTTTCCGATACGCGCAGCCTTGCCGACGACAAGTCCGGCCAGACGCTGGCCGACCGCATCACGGAAGCCGGCCATACGCTTGCCGCCCGCGACATCGTCACCGACGACAGCGAGAAGATCCGCGACAAGGTTCTCGGCTGGTCGAAGGACGAAAACATCGATGTCGTCATCACCACCGGCGGCACCGGCTTCACCGGCCGCGACGTGACGCCGGAAGCGCTGGAGCCGATTTTCGAAAAGCGCATGGACGGCTTTTCGGAAGTCTTCCACCGCATCTCCTATGACAAGATCGGCACCTCGACGATCCAGAGCCGGGCGACCGGCGGCGTCGTCAACGCCACCTTCGTGTTCGTGCTGCCGGGCTCGCCCGGCGCCTGCAAGGATGCCTGGGACGGCATCATCAAGGCGCAGCTCGACTACCGGCACATGCCCTGCAACTTCGTCGAGATCATGCCGCGGCTGGACGAGCATCTCAGGCGCGGCGGCAAGACCGGTGCATAACTAAAGGCAAAACATCCCGACCGGCATCCGGTTTGCAGGCGGAATGGCGCTCTCGCCTACGAGCAGCCATTCCGAAGCCACGACCGGCAAAGTACCTTGTGCTGCGAACAAGGGACAATCTGCCATGACCGTTCACAGCGGCGGATGCCATTGCGGCAACATCCGCCTGAACTTCTCCACCGCGCTCGATCCGGCCGGACTGGAAATTCGCGCCTGCCAGTGCTCGTTCTGCACCCGGCATGGCTCGCGCGCGGCCGCCGATCCGAACGGACGCCTGAGCATCTCAGTCGAAGACAGGGTACGGCTGCAGGTCTACCGCTTCGGCCTGCGCACCGCCGACTATCTCGTCTGCCGCGAGTGCGGCGTCTATGTCGCGGCAATCGCCGGCGAGGGTGACGATGCGAGAGCGATCGTCATCGTCAACGCGCTTGACGATCACGAGTTGTTCTCCCGCCAGCCGGTCGCCGTTCGGTTCGATGCCGAAACGCGCGAGCAGCGTGTCGCCAGGCGCCGCAGGGCCTGGATGCCCGTCGAAATCAGAGGGACCTGGATGCGCAGGGACAGCGCTTCTTCCTTCTCCCACAACAAGGGTAGAAGGGAGAGCCTGCATCACTTCGGCGGAGCCACCCAGATTTCGGCGTTCAGCCTTCTGGCGGCAAGGCCGCGCGCCAGGGCCTCGGCGCCGCGCGCGCTCTTTGCCAGGACCGAGGCCTGATGCTTGCTGATGACAAGACCCTCGGCCAGCGCGCGGTTGCCCGAAAAGACGCGGGCCAGGAAAGGCGCGCGGCCGGCCCGGGCGCGTGAAAACCGCGCCGGCATGGTTTGCTTCGCCGCGTGCGCCACCACCTCGTCGATCCATCCCTCGGCAAGCCGCGCGCCGGGTTCCAGAAAAAGCAGCCAATCGCCCTTCGCCTGGCCGATGCCGGCGCCGATCCCGCCGGTCACATAATGGCAGCCGGCATGTTCGGCCACCCGATGCGTCTGGTCGGTCGAGCCCTGATCACAGACGACCACGTCGCGCACCACGCCCTCGACCGCGCCGCCGACCAGCGAGGCGAGCGTGCGAGCAAGACCCTCTTCGTCGTTGCGGGTTTCGATGAGAACGCTGAGCATCCTTAGCCGAATAGCGGAAAGCCGCGACTTGCGCCAGTTACAGCTTTTCGTCGAAAAAGTTCTTGCTTTGTTCTCTTCGGTAAAATAGGAATAGTTTCATGAACAGAGCGATTCGACAGCCTGCCGACAGTCCCTGGGAGAGGGCGAAAATGGAACAGATCGTGCGTGCCGACATTGCTGCTTTCGGAGCAGGCAGAGCCGAGATGGCCAATGCAATGATCGAACAGAGCGGCATGCGCGTGCGGCCCGACCGCAATCGCGGCCGTTCGGCCGGCATCAACCCGTCGGGCCGGTTCGAGCCGGTCAGCCGGCATGTGTTCGACGACGGCTGGAACTCGCTGGAGGAACTGCCGCCGTTCAAGACGGAAGTGCAGGTCGAGAAGCCGCGCACGATCATCACCCGCAACGAGTCGCCGGACATCTCTTTCGACCGTTCGATCAACCCCTATCGCGGCTGCGAGCATGGCTGCGTCTACTGCTTCGCCAGGCCGACGCATGCCTTCATGGGCCTGTCGCCGGGGCTCGATTTCGAATCGAAGCTGTTCGCCAAGCCGGATGCCGCGCGCATGCTGGACAGGGAATTATCGAAACCGGGCTACCAGCCGCGCACGATCGCCATCGGCACCAACACCGATCCCTACCAGCCGATCGAGAAGCAATACCGCATCATGCGCGAGATCCTGGAAGTGCTGGAGGCGCGCGGCCATCCGGTCGGCATCGTCACCAAGTCGGCGCTGGTGACGCGCGACATCGACATCCTGTCGCGCATGGCCGAGCGCGGCCTTGCCAAGGTGGCGTTGTCGGTGACGACGCTTGACCGCATGCTGGCGAGAACCATGGAACCACGCGCGTCGACGCCGACGAAACGGCTGGAGGCGATCAGGCAGCTTTCGGATGCCGGCATTCCGGCATCGGTGATGGTGGCGCCGATCGTTCCGGGCCTCAACGATCCGGAGATGGAACGCATCCTCGATTCGGCCAGAGCCGCCGGTGCAAGGGAGGCGGGATACGTCATCCTGCGCCTGCCGCTCGAAGTGGCGCCGATCTTCAAGGATTGGCTGCTGCGCCACTATCCCGACCGCTACCGGCATGTGATGTCGCTGATCCGCTCGATGCGCGACGGCAAGGATTACGATTCCGAATGGGGCAAGCGCATGAAGGGCGCCGGTCCCTATGCCTGGCAGATCGGCCGGCGTTTCGAGATCGCCGCCAAGCGGCTCGGCCTCAATGTCGAGCGGCGGCAGCTTCGCACCGACCAATTCGTCGCAGGTTCGGGCGCCGGCGAACAACTGATGCTGCTTTAACCTCAGTGCCGGCCATGACGGGCCGGCGCTAAGCAATTCCAGGCCAAGCGATTTTCCGTTTGGAATTGCAGTCCTTTTGAAGAATCCCGTCCGGCCATTGTCCCCCCGGCCGCGAGACGGTGCCTTCCCGGTCCGACGCCCCATCCGACCCGGAAGGACTTGCGGAGAATCGGAGCCGATGCGAACCTCGCCGCACCATGGCTCGCGCGCGTTCCGATTCTCCGCTTCTCTTTGAAATGGTCGAGAAGCCCGACTTCTCGATCGAGACGAAGGCGATGGCCGACGGGCTGTGGCCAGTCGCCGGCATGGACGAGGCAGGGCGCGGTCCGCTCGCCGGACCGGTGGTGGCCGCCGCGGTGGTGCTCAACCCCGCCAATATCCCGGAAGGCCTCGACGATTCCAAACGCCTCACCCATTTGCAGCGCGAGGCGCTGTTCCTCAAGATTCTGGGGTCGGCGCTCAGCGTCTCGATGGCCTCGATCAGCGCCGAAGGCATCGACAACAGCAACATCCTGAAAGCCAGCCTCGAAGCGATGCGCCGCGCCGCCGCCGGCCTGTCGTTGCAGCCGAAGCTCGCTTTGGCCGACGGCCGCGACATTCCGCCAGGTCTCGCCTGCGAAGGCCGGGCGCTCATCAAGGGCGACCAGCGCTCGCAATCGATCGCCGCAGCCTCGATCGTCGCCAAGGTGATGCGCGACCGCATGATGTGCGGCTGCGGCGGACACCACGAACATTACGGCTTCGAGGTGCATATGGGCTACGCGACGGTCCGGCACCGGACCGCGATCGAGATGCATGGGCCGGTGGCAAGGCTGCACCGGGCCTCGTTCGCGCCGTTCAGGCTGGGTGGGGCGGAAATGGTGGAAGAGGAAGAGAGCTTGGCCGGGCTGGAGTGAGCGGGAGCGATGGTGACGGCCAATCTCCCCACAAGGGGGAAGATCGGCAGCGTCGCCGTCCCGCTCTTCTCTCGAACAAAAAAGCCGCCAGGTGGCCCGGGCGGCTTCATGTCGGCGGTCTAAATCCGCTCAGTTCAGCTTGGCCTTGACGTCATCCAGCGCCGACTTGAACAGGTCCGCGCCTGCCTTGACGTCGACCTTGGCGGCGAGCAGCGCGCGGGCGGCCTCGACGGCGATGTCGACGGCCGAGGCGCGCACTTCGCTGACGGCCTCGCGCTCGGCCTGGCTGATCTTCTGCTCGGCAAGCGCGGTGCGCCGGGCGACATAGTCCTCGGTCTTCTTGGCCGCTTCGGAAGCAAGCAGCTGAGCCTCGCGCTTGGCGGCGGCGACGATGTCGGCGGCCTCCTTCTCGGCTTCCTTGCGCTTCTGCTGATACTGGCCGAGCAACTGCTGGGCCTCTTCACGAAGCTTGCGCGCTTCCTCGAGCTCGCCGCTGATCTTGGCCGCGCGGGCGTCGAGCGACTTGGCGAGCATGCCCGGCACCCTCAGGTAGACGACAGCGCCCAAGAAGATGAGCATCGCAATGGTTGCCCAGAGCGTGGCGAGTGATGTGGCGTCCATGATCCTCGCTCCTCACCGGCTCGCGGATTTGACCGCAGCCACGATCTCGGATTTGTCGGTCTTGCCGCCGACAAGCGCCTCGACGATGGCCGACGTGGTGTCCTCGGCGATCGTGCCGACTTCCTTCATCGCCTTGGCCTTGATCGAGGCGATGCTCGCCTCGGCCTCGCCAAGCTTCTTCTCGAGCTCGGCCTCGAGCTTCTTGCGCGTACCCTCGGCTTGCGCCTTGGCGGCGTCGTTCGCCTGCTGGCCGATCTTGTTGGCATTGGCCTTGGCCTCCGCCAGTTCCTGCTCATAGGCGGCAACCGCGGCGTCCGCCTCGCCCTTCAGCCTTGCGGCATGGTCGAGATCCTGGGTGATGCGGTCGTTGCGGACATCGATGATGCCGCCAAGACGCGGCATCACAACCCGCTTCAGGAACAGGTAGAAGAGCCCGAAGGTGATGACCAGCCACAGGATCTGCGACGGGAAGGTCTTGGCATCGAACGGCGGGAACGTTTCATGCTCCGCGGCAGGCACGGCGGTGCCTGCATGCGTATCGCCCTCGGCCGCGGCCGGCGCTGCTTCTTGCGCATAGGCAGATGTCACGAACATCTCATTCCCCTGTCCCTAGAACGGGGCCGCACCATGCGGCCCCTTTCGTCAGCTCTGGCTCTTACTTGAAGACGAGGAGCAGAGCGATCAGGAGCGAGAAGATGCCCAGAGCTTCGGTCACGGCGAAGCCGAAGATCAGGCGGCCGAACTGGCCGTCGGCAGCCGACGGGTTGCGGAGCGCACCCGAGAGGTAGCTGCCGAAGATGTTGCCGAGGCCGATGCCCGCGCCGCCCATGCCGATGCAGGCGATACCAGCGCCGATAGCAGCTGCTGCAGTTGCGTCCATTTCAAAACTCCTGTGGTTTCTCTATTCGTTGCAGTTGGTACGTTGGGTAAGCTGGCGCCGGGACGCCGGTGAAAATCAGTGGCTCGGGTGCAGGGCGTCGTTCAGATACATGCAGGTCAGCACCGCGAACACATAGGCCTGCAGGAAGGCGACCAGCAGTTCGAGCGCGGAGAGTGCAACGGCCATGGCAAGCGGCAGCACCGAGCCGGCGATACCGACGGCGCCGAACGCGCTCAGGCTGACGACGAAGCCCGAGAACACTTTGAGCGTGATGTGGCCGGCCAGCATGTTGGCGAAAAGACGAACCGAGAGGCTGACCGGACGCGAGACGAAGGAGATGATTTCGATCGCCACCACCAGCGGCAGAAGGTAGCCCGGCACGCCCTGCGGCACGAACAGCTTGAGGAAGCCGAAGCCGTGCTTGGCGAAGCCGTAGACGAGGACCGTGCCGATGACGAGGATTGCCAGCGTGAAGGTGACGATGATGTGGCTGGTGACGGTGAAGAAATAAGGAAACAGGCCGATCAGGTTGGCGACCAGCACGAACATGAACAGCGAGAACACCAGCGGGAAGAACTGCATGCCCTGCTTGCCGGCGGCGTCGCGCAGCATGTTGCCGACGAATTCGTAAGCCATCTCGGACACCGACTGTAGCCTGCCCGGAATGAGCGCGCGGCTGGCCGTGCTCATGTAGAGGAAGGCCGACGCCAGCACGATCGTCACGACCATGAACAGGGAGGAGTTGGTGAAAGAGACGTCGTAGCCGCCGATATGCAGCGGGATGATCGGATGGATCTGGAACTGGTGGATCGGATCGACCTTGTCAGCAGCAGCCACTTTAAATCCCCGTCAAAGCCACAACCGGCTTTTTAAGTTCACTTCGGCGCCCTGCGGCGCCCCACTTCATTCTTTCGGCTCGCGCGGCTTGCCGCCCTGGCCGAATTCGGATGCAAGTCCCGCCGAGCGCAGGACATTGAGTATACCAGCGCCAAAGCCCAGCAACAGGCCGACGATCAGACCCCAGGGCGCTGTTCCCGCCAGGCGGTCGATGATCCAGCCCAAGCCGACACCAACCACCACTCCGGCGATGAACTCGCTGGACAGCTTCAGCGCCTGACCGTAACCGGTCGCAGCTTTCGCTTCGTCTTTCCCCTCGAACCGGTCCGTGCGTCTCGTCGCAAGCGATGCTTCGAGACTACGCCGGCGGCGCTCAAGTTCGTCGTCGCGGATGGTGTCTTCTGGCTGCCTGCCGCGGCCGGTTTCTCCGGTTCCGTCTGGCCCGGTTTTGTCGGCCATCGCAACCCCCCTGCCCGGGCAGACGATTGCCGTCCGTCCGCTTCTAAAGTCGCCGGCAACATAGTTAGAGGGTCCGCCCCCGTCAAGCCACGGACCGAACTTCCAAGCGATGTATTTTTGGTAGTTAAATCAATGATTTATCGAGGTGCGACATCGTGCCCTTCACGGCCGCGTGAGGACTCGGCGCGAATCCGCGCAACAAGGCGCGTCCGCCGAGGCATTGCCGGGCGTCGAAGGAAGGATAGCCGAGGCGGTGGTTAAGGCGGCTCAGCTCGAGCCGCCAGCCGGCTCAGCTCCAGCCGCCGCCATAGGTGCGGTAGAAGATATGCAGGCCGATCCTGGTCATCTTGTGCATGGCTCGCGCCCAGCCCGGATGGACGTAATTGGCGTAGTAATGCGTCGATGAGCCGACCTCGGGAATGAAGATCTTGCCGGCGGTCACCGCCATGGCAACCTCCTGGGCGGTCTTGTAGGAGGCCTGGTCGGTGATGGTCTTCTTCCTGCCGTCGCAGGCAAAGGAGAACTGGCAGCGGTTGAACCAGTTGTCGTTCTGGTAGACGACGCCGCAGATCGTCTTGGGATAGGCGGGGTTGCGGACGCGGTTGAGGATCACCTGGGCGACCGCCGCCTGGCCGCGCACGGGCTCGCTGCGCGCTTCGAAATAGATGCCCTTGGCGAGGCACGCCTGTTCCGGCTGGGAGAAGACGCTTGCGGGCAGCGGGTTCTGGATCCACGAATGGTCACCCTTGCCCATCGGCGGGATGAAGCGGCCATCGTTCGGATCGTCCTGCAGCAGCGCCTCGAAGGGCGAGGCCTTGGCATAGTCGGGCGCGGACTGGGCATAGGCGGTGGCGAGGATATCCGGCTTGTCGTTGTTGACGAGGGCGACAAGTGCCGCCGGCAGCGCCGGATCCGGCTTCTTGTCCTCGCGAAGATGGAAGGCCTGGGCGATCTGGACTTCCTTGCCCTTGATGCCAGGCTTGGCGAAGGTGAGCTTCAGCCCGCTGTCCATGCTCGGGCGAAGCAGCGAGGAGGTGCGCTCGAAGATCGAGCCGGCGCTGAAATTCTTGGGCGGCGCGACGGGCGAGACCTTGACGATGCGACCCTTCTTGTCGGCCCGCATGACACGATCCTCATCGGGCGTCACGCCCACGGCGCTGCCCTTGCCGCGGAAGGCGACGGTGCCCACCCCCGGCAAATTCACGCCGGAACCGGAGAGCGAGCCGGTGGTGAGGGAATCGACAAACGGCATTTCGGCGGCATGCACCGAGCCGGCGGCGGATTTCTCGATATAGGCGTTCCAGCGGGTGTTGGACGATTCCAGGCCGGAGATCAGGCTTGCCATATCCTGATAGGCGACGGCCGACGGAAAGCCGATCCAAATGCCGAGCCCGAGCACCAAAGGAGGAAGAAAGGAACGTTTTTTCGCAACGGCGGCGGCGGCAAGCCGCAATGAAACGCGTCGATGCACGGAACTCTCCAGAACGCTACTGACCCCGGAGAGTCAAAATGAAGCATTAACCTTGATGCGGGGTTAACGACATCGATCGTGTTCTTTTCATGTTTGAGCGAAGCCGGCTTGCCGTTTCCGCGGCAAGCCGGCGAGGAATCAGACTGGTGAATCAGGCCGGGCGCAGGAAGATCGGCCAGGCGGCCGCCGCGCAGATCGCGGCCGCGAACCACACGCCCGGCCATGCGAAGAACACCAACAGCCAAGGAATGGCGATCGGCACAACGCAGAAGCCAACGAACACAAAGCTGTTGGCCAGGCTGAGCGCGGTGCCGACATGGCCGGCACCGGCAAGCGTGGCAAGTTCGGTATAGGCGACGCCATGCCAGGCGGAGACGGATATGCCGGCAACGACGACCATCAGCGGGAGCAGCGGCACCAGCGACGGTGCTCCGGCGGCGCCGATCACCAACAGCCAAAGCACCAGGAATGCCAGCGTGCTCAACGCGCTGCAGAGTTTCAGGAACGGCCGGCGGTTGCCATGCCGGTCGGTGAAGCGCCCACTCCAGATACGCATCACCATTGCGCCGGTCTGCACGGCGGCGAGGCTGGCGCTGGTCACAAAGGTGGCCATGCCGGCGAAGTCGTGCAGGAAGACCGAGGCGAAGGTCAGCACCGCGACCTGCGGGAAGCAGAGCAGGCCGATGGCGGTCGAGATGCGCCACACCTCGATGTTGCGCAAGGGTGCCGGGCCGCTTGTCGCGGCGGCGGCGCGGCCGCCGCTTGCCACCGGCGGCTCGTGCAGCCAGCGCCAGGCAAACCAGGCTGACAGAGCGGAGACGGCCGCAAGCAGGCCGAAGACCGCGGTGAAGCCTAGGGCCAGCGCCAGGGACGGCAGGACGAGAGCGCCCAGCCCGCCGCCAAGCGGCACCGCCGTCTGCCGGATGCTCATGGCGAAGCCGCGCTCGCCCTCGCCGAACCAGCCCATGATGGCGCGGCCGCTGGAGCCGTTGACGCTGCCGCCGAGCAGGCCGGCGACGAGCAGGCTTGCCGACAGCAGCGCGACGCCGGGAATGGCCGTTTTTGTCGGCACGACAAGCATGGCCATGATGAGAAGCCACGCGGCTGTCGCGCCAAGTCCGGTCAGGAGCACGCGGCGGTCGCCCCAGCGATCGGTGAGCACGCCCCAGGGCAACTCGCTGAGCGCCACGCCGAGGCCGAGCAGCCCAAGCGCCAAACCCAGCGCGGCATTGTCGAGGTGATAGCCCTGGCGCATCGCCACCGCGGTCGCCGGGATGCCGGAGAAGGTGGCGGAGAAGCCGGCATTGGCGGCGACGCCGATGCCCAGCACCTTCCAGCGATGATTGGGACCGAAGGCGCGGCGAGCAGGGTTGCCGGCACTTTCTCCCGCGGGCGGCTGGCAGTCGTTTCGTGTGGCGATGGCGGACATGGTTCTATTCCCGAGACGGCCGGCTGACGGCTTGACGGACGGGATGTAGCGCCATAGCTTTATCCATAAAATCAGGAAGTTTTTGATCAACAATCCTGAAAATCAGGACAATCTCATGCGCCGCGTCACTTTCGACCTCGACGTCCTCAGGACCTTCGTCACCGGCATGGAGCTGGGCAGCTTCGCCAAGGCGGCCGAGCGGCTGGGACGCTCGACGTCCGCGGTCAGCGCGCAATTGAAAAAGCTCGAAGAACAGGCGGACACGCCGATCTTCCGCAAGGCGGGGCGCGGCCTGGCGCTCACCGAGGCCGGCGAGACGATGCTTGGCTATGCGCGGCGGCTGATCGAGCTCAACGACGAGGCGGCCTCCGCCATCCGAGACATCGAACTGGAAGGCTGGGTGCGGCTCGGCCTGCAGGAGGATTTCGGCGAGGCCGTGCTGCCGGACGTGCTCGGCCGCTTCGCCCGCGCCCATCCCAAGGTCCGCATCGAAGCGCGGATCGGACGCAGCCACGACCTGGCCGAGCGCGTCCTGTCAGGCAATCTCGACATCGCGCTCGCCTGGCATGACGGCATGACGCTGCCCTACAGCCGCCATGTCGCCGACGTGCAGGCGCGCTGGATCGGTCCGGCAAAGCCGATCGAGGCCGGTCCGCGCAAGGGTGAGCCGCTGCCGCTGGTGGTGTTCGAGGCGCCGTGCCTCTTGCGCACCGTGGCGACCGAAACGCTCGACCGCGCGGGCATGCCCTGGCGCATGGCCTTCTCGAGCCCCAGCCTTGGAGGCATCTGGGCGGCGGTGGCGGCAGGCCTCGGCCTGACGATCCGCACCGATATCGGCCTGCCCGCCAATGTCAGGGCAATTGCGCCGGGCGTGCTCGGGCTTCCCGCCCTGCCGACGATGGCGCTGCATCTGCACCAGAAGGACGCCGAGCTCGATCCGGTGGCGGCGCGGCTGGCCGAGATATTGCTGCAGGCGGCGATGGAGACGTTGCCTGAGGGAGCGCGAACCCGCGATGGGTTGCGAGAGGTCGCTTAGCTTTTTCGGACAGGTAGTGCTGCGGATCGAAGTACCCGGCGTCGCGTTCCGTCACACCCCCTCTGTCCTGCCGGACATCTCCTCCGCAAGGGGGGAGATCAGACGTCACACAGACTTTCGCTACTCTCCCACGTTGCAGGATCGGCGGAGCGCCGAAGCTGCCAATCTCCCCCCTTGCGGGGGAGATGCCCGGCAGGGCAGAGGGGGGTGCTGTCCCGCCAGCATTGTGAGGATTTTACCCGCGGCGGAGAATAGACCTCACCGCTTCTTCGCCCTGCCGGCAAACGGATTGTCCGACGTGCGCAGCGCCATGCGGATCGGCACGCCCGGCATGTCGAAGGCCTCGCGCAGGCTGTTGGTCAGATAGCGGACGTAGGATTGCGGCATCGCGTCCGGCCGCGAGCAGGAGACGACGAAGCCCGGCGGGCGGGTCTTGGCCTGGGTGACATACTTGATCTTCAGGCGGCGGCCGGCGACGGCGGGCGGCGGATGATGGGCGAGGATGCCTTCCAGCCAGCGGTTGAGCTTGCCGGTCGAGACGCGGCTGTTCCACACCTTGTGCGTCTTGATGACGCTTTCCATCAGCTTGTCGAGGCCGCGCCCGGTCTCGGCCGAGACCGTCACCGCCTGGATGCCGCGCACCTGCGGCAAGAGCCGCTCGGTCTTTTCGCGCAGCTCGGCCAGCAATTCCTGCGGGTTGTCGATCAGGTCCCATTTGTTGAAGGCGATCACCGGCGCCCTGCCCTCGCGGGTGATCAGGTCCGCGATCTGCAGGTCCTGCTTCTCGAAGGGAATCGTGGCGTCGAGGACGATGATGACGATCTCGGCAAAACGGATGGCGCGCAGGCCGTCCTGCACCGAGAGCACTTCCAGCTTTTCATGGATCCTGGACTTGCGGCGCATGCCGGCGGTGTCGAACAGCTTTATGCGGCGGCCGCGCCAGTCCCAGTCGACCGAGATCGAATCCCGCGTGATGCCGGCTTCCGGACCGGTCAACAGCCGCTCCTCGCCGATCAGCGCGTTGATCAGCGTCGACTTGCCGGCGTTCGGGCGGCCGACGACGGCGATGCGCAGCGGCTTGGTATCGTCATAGGATGCTTCAGCGTCCGGGTCGGCGATGTCCTCGCCGATCAGCACTTCGCTGGCGGCGATCTCGTCGCTGCCGTCTTCCTCGTCCTCGCCGAAGGCGCGCTCCTCGCCAAGCGCCGCAATCACCGCGTCGCGCAGGTCGGGCATGCCCTGGCCGTGCTCGGCCGAAACCGGGATCGGCTCGCCGAGGCCGAGTTCCCAGGCCTCCAGCATGCCCCCTTGAGCGCCGCGCGCCTCGGCCTTGTTGGCGACGAGCACGACCGGCTTGCCCGATTTGCGCACGACGTCGGCGAAGGTGCGGTCGTCGGGCAGCAGGCCGGACTTGGCATCGATGGTGAAGAAGATGAGGTCGGCTTCGCGGATGGCGATCTCGGTCTGCTGACGCATGCGGCCGGGCAGCGTCGAGGCGGCGGCATCCTCGAAGCCGGCGGTATCGATGACGTCGAAGTGAAGGTCGTAGAGCTTGGCGGCGTGGACGCGGCGGTCGCGCGTGACGCCCGGCGTGTCGTCGACAAGCGCCAGCTTCTTTCCGACCAGCCGATTGAAAAGAGTCGATTTGCCGACGTTAGGCCGGCCGATGATGGCGACTTTGAAGCCCATCCAGGATCACGACGCGTTGCCCGACCCGCGGATCAGCTCGGACATCAGCTGCGCCCGCTGGCGCACATTGCGCGGGGCGGCTTCATCCGAGGAGATCTGGTCGAACAGTTTGAGTGCGTCCGCGGACTTGCCATCCTTCCAGGCGGCAAGGCCGAGCGCCTCGCGCGCCGAATGGCGCAGCGGATTGGTGTCGGCGGTGAGCGCCTCGATGCGGCTGGAGACGTCGGCGTAGGAACCGTGGTCGACGAGCAGCAGCGCCGCCCTCAGCCGCGCGATGTCGCGAATGCCGGCCGGAATGGCGTTGTCGGCGGCGACCTCGTCGAAATCCTTGACCGCGCCGTCGACGTCGCCCTTGTCGGCCTTGACGGTCGCGGCGCGCATGCGGGCGAGCAGCGGATAGGCGCCGTAGCCGTCCTTCTCCAGCTGGTCGAGCGCAGCGATCGCCTCGTCGTTCTTGCCGTCATTGGCGAGCTTGAGGGCCGCCGAGAAGGCGTCGCCGGAGCGGTTGGCGCGGGTTTCGTCCCAGTAACGGTAACCGACGACAGCGGCGGTGCCGAGCACGATGAGGATGGCAAGGCCGAGAATGGCCGGGCCAAAACGGTCCCATAGCTTCTGCGCCTGCTCGCGACGCATCTCTTCGTTGACTTCGCGGATAAAACTGTCGTCCGACATCAATCAAAACCATTGCTGCCCCGGAAGGGGGCGCCTCTTGAGCCCGCGTTTTAGCGAAATTTTGTCGGCATGGAAGGGGGCGGACCGGAAAATCGGCTTGGAATGCCGGGCGCCCACAGCCCTTGCCTGAACGCAACCGCGCCACATTTGCGCGATAGCCGGCTTCCGATCGGCCGGAGATGTCCCGCCAGAGGTTGCCAATGCTTCGTTCGTACCGCGTCCTTGCGTTCAGTCTCGTCTCGCTTGCCTCGGCCAATACGGCCTTCGCCGATCCGCCGAAATCGCCAATCGTTTCGCCGGCCAAACCCAAGCAGGTCGTGCTGATCTCGTTCGACGCCGCCCGCGAGATCTCGCAATGGCAGCGCAGCCGGGCGCTGGCAAAGCGCACGGGCGCGCATTTCACCTATTTCCTGTCCTGCGTGTTCCTGCTCTCGCCGGAGACGCGGCAGGACTATGCCGGCCCCGGCAAGGCCGCCGGCAAATCCAATGTCGGCTTCGGCGCGTCGAAACAGGACGTGGCCGACCGGCTGGAGCAGGTCCGGCTGGCCGCGGCCGAGGGTCACGACATCGGCAGCCATGCCTGTGGCCATTTCGACGGCAAGGCGTGGAGCAAGGCGGACTGGCTGGCCGAATTCGCCTCCGTCCGGCGCATTTTCGAGAACGCCTACGCGATCAATGGCATCCAGGAGCCGGCCGACTGGCACGATTTCGCGCATCATGCGCTGGTCGGGTTCCGCGCGCCCTATCTCTCGACCGGCAAGGCGCTTTACGAAGCCCTGCCCGAGGCCGGTTTCCAGTATGACGCCAGCGGTGTCTCCAAAGGCCCGACCGTCCCGCCGACCCTGAATGGCACAACCCGCTTTGCCCTGCCGCTCATCCCGGAGGGACCGAAGGCGAAGCCGGTGGTTGCCATGGATTACAATCTTTATGTCCGCCACTCCGACGGCACCGAGAAGCCGGCCATGGCGGACGCATTCACCGACCGCGCCTACAAGGCATTCCACGCCGCCTTCGAGGCTCAGTACAACGGCAAGCGCCTGCCGCTGGAACTCGGCTTCCACTTCACGCTGATGAACGACGGCGCCTACTGGAACGCGCTGGAGCGCTTTGCCGGCGAGGTCTGCGTGATGCAACAAGTCGAGTGCATCAGTTTCCGCGACTATGTCGCGCGCCGGCGCGCCGGCCAGGCACGGGCGACCGCGGGCGGCTGAGCCGCCCGCCGGATCGCTTATCTTTACGCTCTCCTGGGTTGTTCCAGATCAGGCCGGGTCCTCAGCGCCCTGCCGAGCCAGATAGCGCCGGTCGATGTCCGGAAGCGGCTCGCCTTGGAGAGTCGCCTCGAAGGCGCGCAGGCGCTTATGGACCGACTGCAGTTCGACGATGGTCGACCAGGAATTCAGCAGGAACTGGAGCGAATTCGTCACCTTGCCGAAGGCATTCGAAATCTGGTTGAGCGCGCCGAAGGTGATCTTATGGGCGACCAGCGATGGGCCGAGGATCAGCAGCGAGAAGATGTTGTCCGCCTGCAGGTACGTGTACCGGACGACGTTGAAATAGATGTAGTGGAAATAGAGCCTGAAGTAGTTGCGGCGCACATTGGTGAACAGCTCCGCCGTCGTCGCCGGCTGCGCCCGATCGGGATGATCCTCGCCGTAGACAAGTTCCTTGCGGTAAGCCGCCTCGACGCGCTGATTGCGGAACTGGAGGCCCGGCAGCTTGATGCCTGCGAGCATCACCGAGGCCGTGCCGAACAGGCACCAGCCCAGGGCCGCAACGACCAGAGGCTGCGGCACCGCGCCGATGATCGGCAGCTCGGTGATGTGCGCCTGAAGCTGGATCATCACCGGCAGGAAGGCGATCAGGGTCATGATCGACTGGACGAAGCTGGAGCCCAGGTCCTCCATGATCTGCGAGAAACGCATCGTGTCTTCCTGGATGCGCTGCGAGGCGCCCTCGATATGGCGCAGCCGGCTCCAGTTGGCCACGAAGTAATTGTTCATCGCGGTTCGCCAGCGGAAGATCCAATGGCTGACGATGAAGGCGTTGATCACCTGCACGTTCATGCCGACTAGCGCCAGCCAGGAGAAGTCGGCCAATCCCTTGTAGAATTCGGTGTCGGTCGAGGCTGTCGTTCCCGACATCAGGCCCTGAACGTAGTCGAAGAAAGGACCATACCAGTTGTTGACCGCGACGGAGACCTGCACGTTGAAATAGATGAAGAACAGGATGACGGCGGTCATCAGGATCGACCAGTTCTGCCACGGATGCGGCGCATACCAGCTCCAGAACGCATAGAAGACCGCCACGCATGCCGCGAAGTAGATGTAGAACCACAGGAAGGGCTTCGACCACAGCACCGCGATGCCGATGATGGGCGGCGCGCCGGCCGCAGCGGGAGGGAAGCCTAAGACGGCTCCCAGTTGCTCGCCGCCGAAAAACCAGAACAGAATCGCCGCAAGGCTCCAGACGGCGGCCGAGGTGAAGAAGAGCTTCGGCTGCGGGAAAAAAGATACGAACACTGTGGCGGGTTTCCTCGGTCTGACCGCAAATCAGCGGCGTTGCTGTTCGGCGGGCATAAGGTCACACATTAGGGGGAAAGAAAATGCCCGTGCCCGATGCCCGGCATCGAACAAGGCCGCAAATCATGGCGATTTTGGCGCAGCCGACCAGGCAATGACGCCGGAGAGCAGCAAGGCCGCCGCCGCCATGATCGAGGCAAGCACGTAATTGCCCGATGCCTGAGCAAGCAGGCCGGCGGCGATCGGGCCGACGATCTGGCCAAGGCCGAAGGCTGCCGTCATCACCGCGAAGATGCGACGCGGCGCCCCCGGCGCGAGCTGCCTGCCCATCTGTATGCCCAGCGCCGTGAGGGCGATGAAGGTGCCGCCGAGCAGGACGCCGGCAATCAACGGTCCGGCTGCGCCCTTGACGACGACGCTGGCGGTGACGCCGACCACCTCGACCAGGCAGCTCGCGGCATAAGCGGCATAGAGCCCGATCCGGCCGGCGAGCTTCTGCCACGCCCAAGTCGAGGGAAAGCCGGCAAGGCCGGCGACCATCCAGACGGAGGCCTCGAAGACGCGCCCGCCGCCGCCTTGGCGCACGATGGCGACCAGGAAAGTGGCCGTCACCACATAGCCGAAGCCGAACAGTCCGTAGGCGACGATCATCTTCACCAGGGAGCCGTCCTTCGGCAGCGCCGGCTCGCGCCCGTCGGTGACATTGGCCGGCGTGGTCGAGCCGGCGAGCAGCATGACGACGAGCAGCCCAACCGCCGAAAGCGCTCCGGACCAGAGCCAGCCGGCGGCCCAGCCCGCGTGTTCGGAGACGAGGATCGCCAGCAGCGCCGAGGACGCGGCTATGCCCAGGCCGACGCCGCCGAAATGCAGCGCCTGCAAATCGCCGCGGCCGGCCTCAGCCAGATGGCTGAAGACGATCGAGGCCATGAACACCATGACGAAGGCGCTGGCGAGGCCGGCGAGGAAGCGGATGACGAGGAAGGCGGCCATGGTCTCATTGAGCCCCATGAGGGCCGCGAGCACGGCGCTGGCGGCAAAGCCGGCGAACATCAGCAGGCGCTCGCGGCCATGCGCCCAGCCGCCGGCCGCGGCGAGCGCGCCGATGAGGTAGCCGAGATAATTGGCGGAAGCGATCCAGCCGGCATCGGCCGGCGTCAGGTGCAGTTCCTCCATCATGCCGGGCAGGATCGGCGTGTAGACGAAGCGGCCGATGCCCATGGCAACGGCGAGCGCGATCATGCCGGCAAGGGCAAGGCGCAGCGGAGATGGCGAGGTGGCGTTCATTGCGGCGCACAATAAGTGCGCGCGTCCGCGAAACAATGTGCTTGCGTTGGGCCAGCGCTGCCCCGCAACCGGGCCGAATGGCGTCAGAGACAGGTTGTGCCCACGATCTCGTATGCGGTGCGGCGGGCCGTCAGCCGGAAGGGCATGTCGCCAAGCTCGCGCTCCGACATGGTGTCGAGCACCGGATGCGACAGCGGATCGGTGATCCAGCGGGTCATCTCATCGTCATCGTCATCGCGCGGCCTCGCCTCGGCGCCGGAAAGCCCTTTCAGCAAGGACAAAATCTTCATGGGACCACCTCCTGGCTCAAGGCTATTCCTGTTAAATTCCGCCCTTTCCTGTCGGGTTTCAATTGAGATTCCGATCCATCTACTTTAGAAAAACTGAATGGCTATGCTCAATCGCGTCCATCTCAACGGCCTGCGTGCCGTGGAAACCGTCGCTCGGCTGGGATCGCTGGCGGGAGCGGCCGCCGAACTGAATGTCTCGGTCAGCGCCGTCAGCCAGCAGGTCAAGCGCACCGAAAAGCAGCTGGGGCAGGCGCTGTTCGAACGGACGCCGGGCGGGCTGGTGCCGACCGAATTCGGCGCCGCCTTCACGGCGCGGCTCAGCGCCGGCTTCCGCGAGATCGCGCAAGCGGTGGCGCTGGCCGACGAGGCCAACGAATGCACGCTGGTCGTCTCGGTGGCACCGGCCTTCGCCTCGAAATGGCTGCTGCCCCGGCTATCGCGGCATTTCTCCCGACACCCGAACGTGCTTTTGCGCATCGACGCCTCGGCCAGGGTCGCCGATCTCGACCGCTCGGACATCGATATCGCCATCCGGCTTGGCGATGGCAAATGGCCGGGCGACCGCGCCGAGCTTCTGCTTGCCCAGGAAGTGTTTCCGGTCTGCGCGCCATCGATCGCGGCCAGGCTGAAGTCGATCGGCGATCTGGCGCAGACCTGCGCCATCACCGACGAACGGGCGATGTTCAGCTGGGACGGCTGGTTCGAGGCGGCCGGCGTCGAGCCGGTCACCTTCCAGAAGGGAGCGCGTTTCACCGATCCGATGCTGTGCCTGGAATCGGCGATCGCCGGCCACGGCGTGATGCTCGCCTGGCAATTGCTCACCGCCGACGCGTTGGCCGACGGCCGGCTGGTCGCGCCCTTCGGTGTGCGGGCCGAGAGCGGGCTGTGTTACTGGCTGGTAACCTCAGCCACAAAAAGCGAAAGCCGCAAGGTGCGCGACTTCAAGGCCTGGATCCGCGAGGAGATCGAGGCGACCATGGCGCAGTTCCGGGCGCTGGACAGCGCCGCCTGAAATCAGGCCCAGTCGATCGCGGTGGAAAGGCCAACCGCAGCGGTCTATGTAGGAACAGGACCCCAACAAACGGCAGGCAGGACCCATGACCACACATTCGCGCGGCGTTTCGGCAACCATCGACCCGGTGAAGCTCGACAGGTTGGCGGAAGTCGCCATCAAGGTCGGGCTGCAGCTGCAGCCCGGGCAGGATCTGGTGCTGACCTCGTCGATCGCGGCGCTGCCGCTGACCCGCCGCATCGTCGAGCACGCCTACAAGGCCGGCGCCGGGCTGGTGACGCCGATCTTCAACGACGACGAGATCACGCTGGCGCGTTTCCGCTACGGCGCCGACGCCGGCTTCGACCGCGCCGCCGGCTGGCTGTATGAAGGCATGGCGAAGGCCTTCTCGAACAATGCGGCGCGGCTCGCCGTGCGCGGCGAAGATCCGTCGCTGCTCTCGTCGCAGGATCCGGCCAAGGTGGCGCGCGCCAACAAGGCGAACTCGGTGGCCTACCAGCCGGCGCTGGAAAAAATCACCGGCTTCGACATCAACTGGAACATCGTCGCCTATCCCGACCTTGCCTGGGCAAAGCAGGTTTTTCCGGGCGAGCCGGACGACGTCGCGGTGGTCAAGCTCGCCGACGCCATCTTCTCGGCCTCGCGGGTCGACGTCGAGGACCCGATCGGCAACTGGAAGGCACACAACGCCGCCTTGGCCGAGCGCACGAAATGGCTGAATGGACATAATTTCCACGCGCTGCATTTCACCGGTCCAGGCACCGACCTGACCGTCGGGCTGGCGGACGGCCATGAATGGATGGGCGGCGCCTCGACGGCGAAGAACGGCGTCACCTGCAACCCGAACATCCCGACCGAGGAAGTCTTCACCACGCCGCATGCAAGGCGCGTCGAGGGCCATGTCTCCTCGACCAAGCCGCTCTCCTATCAGGGCACGCTGATCGACGAGATTTCCGTGCGCTTCGAGGGCGGGCGGATCGTCGAGGCCAAGGCCTCGAAGGGCGAGGACGTCTTGAAGAAGGTGCTCGACACCGACGAGGGCGCGCGCCGCCTCGGCGAAGTGGCGCTGGTGCCGCATTCCTCGCCGATCGCGCGGAGTGGGCTGTTGTTCTTCAACACGCTGTTCGACGAAAACGCCGCCTGCCACATCGCGCTCGGACAGTGCTATTCGAAGTGCTTCGTCGACGGCGCTTCGCTCAGCCAGGAGGATATCGCGGCGCGCGGCGGCAACAAGAGTTTCATCCACATCGACTGGATGATCGGCTCCGACAGGATCGACATTGACGGCGTCGCCAAGGACGGCGGCCGCGTGCCGGTGATGCGCAAGGGCGAGTGGGCGTAAGAGGTCTCTCGCTCATTGGAGGTATGATGGCCTTCGACATAGCGGTGAAGCGTGTCTACGAGCCGCCGGCGAAAGCCGACGGCCAGCGGGTGCTCGTCGACCGAATCTGGCCGCGTGGCGTCAGCAAGAAGGACGCCGAACTGACGCTATGGCTGAAGGAGATCGCGCCGAGCGACGCGCTGCGCAAATGGTTCGGGCACGAGCCGGAGCGCTGGGCAGAGTTCCAGAAGCGGTATCGGGCTGAGCTCGATGCGAATGGCGACGCGGTGGCAGAGCTGCGTGCGCTACTCGGCAGGGGCAAGGTGACGCTGCTCTACGGCGCGCATGACGAGGCACATAACAACGCGGTGGCGCTGGCGGGATATTTGGAAGCCCAAGCATAATTTAATTTTTGGAAGCCAAGCATAATTTAATTATTGAGACGTCGAGTTCCTTCGCCCCCCTCTCTGTCCTGCCGGACATCTCCCCCTCAAGGGGGAGATCAGCCGTCACGTCGGCCTTCGCCAATCGCAGACGTTGCAAGACGAGCGCCTCGTCAAAGCTGCCAATCTCCCCCCTTGAGGGGGAGATGTCCGGCAGGACAGAGAGGGGGGCGAAGGAACTCGACGTAAGAGGGAGGGTTCTTAGCG
>NZ_VFTL01000060.1:0-25837 GCF_006439385.1 Mesorhizobium sp. B3-1-7 | reverse complement strand
ATCGCTGCCAGGATACCGGCGATGGCATAGACCAGCACCTTGTGGTTGGCGATCTTGATGCCGGACATGCGCGCGGCATCCTCGTTGGAACCGATGGCGTAGCAGTGCTTGCCGTATTTCGTGTAGGTCAGGATAAGCTGGAACAGCACCGCCAGCGCCAGGAAGATGATGACCGGCATCAGACCCTTGCCGATCGCCGCGAAGCTGTCGGTCGGGAACGAGATCGGCTGGCCCTTGGACCACCATTTGGCGATGCCGCGCGCCGTCACCATCATGCCGAGCGTGGCGATGAACGGCGGAATGCGCGTGTAGGCGATCAGGGAGCCGTTGACCAGGCCCGCGATCAGGCCGCAGCCGATCGCCACCAGCACCGGCACGAGAACCGGCAGGTCGGTCCAGCCATAGTCGATGAACATCGCCTTGGGATTGGGATTGCCGTTGACCGTCGCCACCTGCGCGAAACTCATGGCGATCATCGCGGTGGCGCCGACGATCGACCCCGAGGACAGGTCGATGCCGCCGCAAATGATCACTTGCGTTACGCCGATGGCGATGATGCCGACGATCGATACCTGCAGGATGATGATCTGCAGGCGTGCCTCGTTGAAGATCCCCGAGACGTCGCTGCGGGTGTTGAACAGGAAGCTGTCGCCGAGAAAGATGCGGCCGATCAGTTCGAAGATGACGACGAGGATGACAAGCGCCAGGAAGACGTTGAATTCGGCCGGCCATGTGCGTTTTTTGGCATCATAGGTCAGCCCGCCGACGCCATGAGATGTCTGTGCCACGTCTTTGATCCTCCCGTCAGCCGAGATCGCCCTCCTGTCGCGGTCGCGCGACGGGAAAAAGGCGGAGCGGCGCTGTTGTTGTTTGAGCTTAAGCGCCGCTCTGTATCTAGCGGTCTGCTACCTCAGTTCTTCTTCAGGAACTTGTCGATGTTCGCAGGGGTCACCAACTGGAACGGGATGTAGACCTTGTGTTCGACTTTCTCGCCCTTGGACAGCTTGAGTGCCGCATCGAGAGCACCCGCGCCCTGGCCGGCCGCGTCCTGGAACACGGTTGCGTCAAGGTCGCCTGCCTGCATGGCGGCAAGCGCGTCCTGCGTGGCGTCAACGCCGCCGACGACGACCGACTTCATGTCGATGTTGGCGGCCTTCATCGCCTGGATGGCGCCGATGGCGCTTTCGTCATTGTTGGCGATGACGCCATCGAACTTCTTGCCCGTCGACAGCCAGTTGGTCATCAGGTTCTGCGCTTCGTCGCGCTGCCAGTTCGACGTCTGCTTGTCGATGATCTTGATGAAGCTGCAATCCGGCGTGGCGATCACCTCTTCTATATCCTTGGTGCGCTGCACGGCAGCCTGGTTGGAAAGCTCGCCCATAATCACATAGACATTGGCTTCCTTCTTGCCGGCTTCCGTGAACAAGCGGCAGACTTCCTTGGTTTCGAGCGTGCCCGAATCGGCCTCGTTCGAGGCGACGAAGGCCTGGTTGTCGGGCAGCGTGTTCACATTGACCGGCTCGCGGTTGACATAGACCAGCGGAATCTTGGCGGCCGCCGCAGCGTCGGACATGGCCTGCGTGGCCGAGGTGTCGACCGGGTTGACGATGATCGCGTCGACGCCCGAAGCGGCGAAGTTCTTGATCTGGTCGAGCTGCTTGGCGACGTCGTTCTGTGCGTCTTCGACCTGCAGCTCAACGCCGCTCATGCCCTTGGCCTGCGCGATCATGCCGTTGCGCAGCACGGTCAGGAAATTGTCGTCGAACCGCGCCATCGAAACGCCGATCTTGGCGGCAAAAGCTGATGAACTCATCAGCGCCGCGAAAGCGACGCCCAAAAGCAGTTTCTTCATTGTGTCTCTCCTCCACTTTTGGTGTCCGGTTGCACCGATCACTCCGGAATCCCCGATCTGCCCGGGGAATCTCTCCGCCTCTCGTTCCGGTCTTGAAGCCACCATCCCGATATTCGATGGCAAATGAAAAGGATTGCCCCGCGCTGAAGCCAGCGGTGCTCCTTAATCGACTCGCAACGATAATTGCAGACCATGCATATTCTGCAACGATCTGTGAGTCAATTCGCTTTCAATTTTCTTAAAGGAGGAGACCCGATCTGCAAAATTCATTGCGAGGGCAGACCGCATCGTCTGCCTGCTCTGCAATTGAACTTGTGCTGCCACCGCGTATATCTCTGCCGTGGTAAGGGGCAAGAATAGGACTGGAAGCCGACCGGCGAGGTAAGAGGGCTATTGCCCGGTGACTATCGGGATACGCGGGTCAATGCCGTTGTTCTGCAAGCGCGCCGCCAGCGCCACGGTTAGCGCCTGAGCAAGGCACATCGGGGCCGCGAGCGATCTTGAAAATGTGTATTCGTGCTCGGGCACCGCAAAAAGCACGCGTGCGCCCTTGGTCAGCGGCGACAAGGTGCTATCAGAAATCGCCACGATCGGGATGCCCCTGCTGGCAACCTCTTCCACGACATTCACGACCTCGTTTGCATAGAAGCGAAACGACACCGCGAAAAGCACATCCTGCGGGCGGATCGCACGGGCCATATGCGTGGCCAGCCCGCCGCCAGGGTCCAGCAATGTGCATCGCTTGCCCAGCATCGTCAGTATGTAGCGCAGGAGTTCGACCACCGGCGCCGAGCGTAATTGCCCGATGAGATAGATGACGTCGGCTTTCTCCAGAAGGTTGACGGCTTCGGCCAAGTCCTCCGGCGGGATAGCTGTGAGCATCTCCTGCAGCGAGGCGATGTCACGGACCACCAGATCGTGCATCAGAGCGAACTCGCTGCGGTCGGTTCGCGCCCCCAGTTCCGTCTCCAGCGCCTTGATGCGCGCCTCAAAGCCGGGCGCCGCGGTGGACAATCGCTTCTGGAAAAGGGTTTGCAGATCCTTGAAACCCTCATAGCCAAGTGCTTGGCCAAAGCGCACGAAGCTCGATGCGTGAACGCCGCTGCTTTCAGCGATCGCGTTCACGGATCGCACCGCGACATCATTCGGGTTCTGTGTGAGATACAACGCTATCTTCTGGTATGACTTACTCATCTGCTCATACCGATCGTGGATCAAGCGGATGAGTTCCTCGTAGTCCTTTGGGGCTTTGACTTTCTCTTCCACGACCGACATCCTTGCAATTTTCATTGCATGATGGCCTGTTTGCGCTTGGTTTACCAGTGTTGAAATTCCACCTCGAAAACCGGTAGTCCGAAGGCTGCGTTGCCTTCTTCTGCAATGGTGCTTGCAAAAAAGAAATTACTGCAATAAGAATTGAATTCATCATTCGGCAGTTGCCGCGATGCCCGGAGGAATCAAATGTCAGTGGTCCGTCTGACCATGGCGCAAGCCCTGGTCCGCTATCTTTGCAATCAGTTCACGATCGTCGACGGGGAGCGAGTTCCGCTCTTTCCGGGCGTCTTCGCCATCTTCGGGCACGGCAACGTAACCTGCCTATCGGAAGCGCTGGAAGCGGTCCAGGATCGGTTGCCCACGTGGCGCGGACAGAACGAGCAGTCGATGGCACTCGCGGCAATCGGTTTCGCAAAAGCAAAGCGCCGCCGCCAGATCATGGTGGCCGCTACATCGATCGGCCCGGGCGCCCTCAACATGGTCACCGCCGCCGGCGTGGCCCATTCGAACCGTCTTCCGGTGCTGATGCTCTCTGGAGATACGTTCATCAATCGCCGCCCTGACCCAGTCATGCAGCAGGTCGAGCATTTCGGCAATCCGACCATCAACGTCAACGACGCCTTCAAGGCGGTGACGCGTTATTGGGACCGCATCGTTCATCCCGAAGGGATCATCTCCTCGCTGCCCCAGGCGGTCGCCACGATGCTGGATCCGGCCGATTGCGGCCCGGCATTCATTGCGCTGCCGCAGGACGTGCAGGAGATGGCCTGGGATTATCCGGAAGAATTTTTTGCGGAAACCGTGCATGGGATTCCTCGGCCGCGACCCGACGCCGACCGGCTTGCAGAAGCGGTGAAGCTGCTGAAGGCAGCCAAGCGCCCGCTGATCATTTCTGGCGGCGGCACCCGTTACTCCGGCGCCGAGCAGGTGTTGGCCGACCTGGCCCTCATCCACGGCATTCCGCTGTGTGAGACGATCGCCGGCAAAAGCACCGTCAGCCACAATCATCCTGCTTATGTCGGCCCGATCGGCATCGTCGGCTCAACCTCGGCCAACGCGCTTGCCGCTTCAGCGGACGTGATCGTTGCCGTCGGCACGCGCCTGATGGACTTCACCACCGGCTCCTGGAGCGCTTTCGCAAAGGACGCCAAATTCATTTCCATCAACGCTGCCCGCTGGGACGCGACCAAGCATCGTGCCTTAGCCGTGGTAGGCGATGCTCTCGCCACGCTCAACGACTTGGGGCAGTCACTCGCTGAGTGGCAAGCACCACGCGAATGGACCGACAAGGGCCGAATGGAGTTCGGCAACTGGAACAAGGCGCTGGACGGGTATCAGCAGCCGACCAACCAGCCCGTTCCCAGCTATGCCCAGGTCATCGGCATCGTGAATGCACGCGCAGGCGAGCGCGACCTGATCATCACGGCCGCGGGCGGCCTGCCGGGCGAAGTCATGAAGAACTGGCGCGTCAAGGCGCCCAATACATTCGACTGTGAATTCGGCTTCTCGTGCATGGGTTACGAGATCGCTGCCGGCTGGGGCGCCGCGCTGGCCGATCCCACGCGAACCCCGATCGTGATGATCGGTGACGGCACCTACATGATGATGAACTCGGACATTTATTCGACGGTCCTGTCGGGCCATAAGATGATCGTCATCGTCTGCGACAACGGTGGGTATGCGGTGATCAATCGCCTGCAAAATGCAAAGGGCGCGGCATCCTTCAACAACCTGATCAAGGACTGCCGTGTGAAGGAGCCGTTCAGCGTCGATTTTGCAAAACATGCCGAGTCAATGGGCGCGCTCACCCGGCGTGTCGACAGCCTCGCAGACCTCGCGCAAGCCGTCGATTGGGCCCTCGGAACAGACCGGACGACGGTCATCACGCTGGTATCCGATGGGTTCACCTGGACGCCTGGTGATGCCTGGTGGGATGTGGGTGTGCCGGAGGTAAGCGCCAGGCCGCAGGTGGGGGAAGCGCACGCACAACAGGCTCAAGCTCGCAAGAAGCAGCGTGTAGGTGTCTGACTTCATCACAATCCGAGGGTCAAATCTCGCGTCGGCGTTTGTCGAGTTGTGCGACGTCGTATGGGCCTGAATCCCGTTCTCGAGAATCTCACCTGCGTAAATTCTGTAGCATTCGGTAGGGGACCAAAAGCAGGATCGTCGTGCTCGACGCTTTTCGAACCGTGCGATTGTTATCCGCTATCATTCCCACGTAGCCTAAAAGGTCCTTAATTGGGGCCGATTGCAGACTGTCGGCTTTTCGTGGTTGACTGGGAATAGCCGCCGACCCGGAACAACATAACTGGAAGCGCGTCCAGTGGCTTGACATTTGAAGCCTGCTCGATCGGATTGAGATCCATGTCCAGCACCAGGCAAATTCGGATCATTGCCGCGACACTCGACTCTTTTTGTCATCCATTCGGAAGAATTCGGAACAAATGATGCAGCCTTCGAGACGCGCGCGAGAAGCTTCCCCAATCTGAGGCGTGCCGTCATACCGACGGTGCAGAACCCCAAGGAGGGCGCGCCATGGACGTCGTCAAGTCAATTCCAGACACTGAAAGCGATTTGGCCATCCGCAAACAGGAGGCCTATGAACCGTTTTTCAAACGGCGGGGGCCGCCGCGCTTTGCAACCCTAGAGCAGGAGCGGCAACACCGAAAGGAGCGGCTCGCTGCCGGCTTCCGCATATTCGCGGAGTTGGGCTTCAGCGAAGGCGTTGCCGGACATATCACGGCACGTGATCCGGAATTCACCGAAACATTCTGGGTTAATCCGTTCGGCATGCATTTCGCACATATCACCGTCTCGGACCTCATCCGCGTCGACTGCTCAGGCGATGTGATCGAGGGCACGATGCCGGTCAATGTAGCCGCATTCGCCATTCACCATCAGATCCATGCCGCGCGGCCGGATGTCGTCGCGGCCGCCCACGCCCACTCCATCTATGGCAAGGCGTGGTCGGCGGTGGGCCGGCTGCTCGATCCGATCACGCAAGACGCATGCGCGTTCTATGAGGATCACATCTTCTTCAATGACACGCGGGTGCTGATCACCGAGGCAAGCGAGGCCGCCCGGATCGCCGGGGGCCTTGGTGCCCACAAAGCGGCGATCCTGCGCAATCACGGTCTGCTTACGGTCGGTGAAACTGTCGACGAAGCAGTCTGGTGGTTCATTTCAATGGAACGCTGTTGCCAGGCGCAGTTCCTCGCCGAGAGCGTGGGGACGCCGCTGCAGGTCGATTCGGCCAATGCCCGAGCCGCTCGCGCGGTGAACGGAACGCCCACCGCAGGCTGGTTTCAATGCCAGCCGCTCTGGCAGCGCATCCTCAGGCAACACCCCGATCTTCTCGAATAGGCTGGCGTGCCACAGAGGGAGACGTCTGATGGGTGATGGCGAAAGCCATCCCCCTTTCCATCTCGCCGTCACGATCGAGGAACGCCTGTGCCCCGTTATCCGCCTCGAAATAGGAGGGACGTCACTGCCCCTATCCTGCAGCTGGTCCTTCAAATGTTGGGATAGCAGATGCTCGACAGGCGGGCGCAAGGCGCAAACCTTCTGGAGCCAATACGCGAGGCAAAAGCCGTCAACGAATTAAATTAATGTCCATCATATTAGCCATAGTTGCGCAGGTGACTTGCGAACGAACGGACGGTGGCCGATAGTGTGATCCCGCATCATTCCCCATCGAGTTGCGAAGCCGCATTCCCCTCGGTTCGGCGCTTCTGATCGGCAATATAGGCAGCTATATAGCGGTCGAGCGCTGCGCGAAATTCTTGATCGCGGGGGCGCGGAGTGCTCACTGGGGTTACCTGGGTGGTCTCGGTCCCAAACCCGATACGATCGAAAACAACAGCGGACATTTTCGGCTCTCCTGTCTCGAAACACTTTGTCAGCGTGAACCCGGCGCGCGGCAAGGTCGCGGGGCCATGGCCGAAAAGTTCCGAAAAGCTCCAAAAAGATGTTAGTTTGTTCCATGATGGGGAAGCGTTTCGCCTTCGGCCCGTTCGAGCTCAATCCGGAGGCAGGAACGCTGCTCCGGCAAGGCGTTCCCGTTCCCGTCGGCTATCGCGGTGTGTTGCTGCTGGCAGCGCTGGTGATGCGAACTGGGGAAGTTCTGTCAAAAGCGGAGCTCATGGACGCGGCTTGGCCGCGCGCGACGGTCGAGGAGAGCAACCTCTCCGTCCAGATCGCATTGCTGCGCAAACTGCTTGGGCGGGCGTCCGACGATGCCGAGTGGATCGCGACCATACCGCGGATCGGCTACCGCTTCGGCGGCGCGGTGGAGTTCCTTGACGCGACCTCGACCCCATCCGACAACGAGGAGGCTGGGCCTTCCATCGCCGTGCTGCCGTTTGCGAATCTTAGCGACGACAGCGAGCAGCAATATTTCGGCGACGGTCTCGCCGAAGACATCATCACTCGCCTTGCGCGGCTGCGCTGGCTCTTCGTTTCGGCCCGCAACTCTTCCTTCACCTATGGCGGTAAAGCGGTCGACGTGAAGCATATCGGGCGCGAACTTGGCGTGCGCTATGTGCTCGATGGGAGCGTGCGCCGTTCCGGACAGCGGCTCAGGATTAATGCCAGGTTGAGCGATGCCAACACCGGGCGCCAGATCTGGGCGGAGCGTTATGATGCGGAAATCGCCGATTTCTTCGCGCTGCAGGACGAGATCGCCCAAAGCGTGATCGGTGCCATCGAGCCCAGGCTCTACGTGGCCGAGCAGGAGCGTTTCCAGAGCCGGTCACCCGGCAGCCTGGACGCCTGGGGGTTCGTCATGAAGGCGATGCCCTATGTCTGGACCTGGGGTTCGATGCCGGATTTCGAGATCGCCGAGCGGCTGCTGAAAAAAGCTATCGACATCGACCCCGACTATCCACACGCCAACTGCCTGGTAGCCTGGGGCCTCGGCGCAAAGGTGATGCTTGGACTGGCTGATGCCGAAGCCACCTTGTCGACTGCCCACGACATGGCGCAACGGGCGATCCGCAGCGATCCGGAGAACCCTTGGACGCACTTCGCCGCGGGCTTCGTGCATATGGCCTCGCGCCGTTTCGATCCTGCCGTTAAAGCCCTATCTGAGGCGATCACCCTCAATCCGAGCCTCGCCTACGCGCACATGATCCTTGGATCGACCTATGCCTATGCCGGCATGCCCGACGACGGTCTGCACCATGTCGCGCTTGCCGACCGGCTCAGCCCGCGCGACTTCACGCAGGCGGGCAGCCTTTCCGTCATCGGGCTCTGTCATTTCATGGCGGGGCGTTATGTCGAGGCAGCCGAGTTCGAGCGGCGCGCTGTGGATCTCAGGCAGAATTTCGGGACGGCTTGGCGCACCTACGCCGCCTCCGCAGGCATGGCGGGCGATCACGCCGCCGCCACCCACGCGCTGTCACAAACGCGGCGCCTACATCCATCCGTGTCCGTGGATTGGGTCGAGAAATACCACCCCATCATCCACGAAAAGGATCGCGCGCGCTATATCAAAGGATTACGCGTAGCCGGGCTCGACTGACACCGCCCGTCGCCGCCCGCCGTCAGCTCGAGCACGGGGTTGGAGAGGGCGGCAGATCGTGACGCTCGAGGCGACGTACCCGGGCGATGCCGAGTAAAGAGCTAGGCTGGAGCGCCCCATGACGGGACGCGGAGTTCGCTATGCGCCGAAAGGTGAAGGTCCGCATTGGGTTCAATACGCTCGAAAGGCGCTGATGCGTCCATAGCTGCGGAACCCCGCAAGTAGGTAGCGATTCGCCATCCCTCAACTGGAGGTCCTGACTTCCGTTTTCTGATCTCTCGGTTTGCCTTCGCCCGCCTGTTAGAGCGGCCCCCGCGCTGTCTCGTCGCGGCACGCCGAGGATGATACGGACCGCTTCCTAACATTCGGCGACTGTTTCGCAAATGCCATCGATTCTTTCGTGAACGAAGAGGATTAGCGTTCCAGGTTCGGAGGTCGCCCGGCCTCTGATCCTCGCCCTCACGATCGAAACCTTAGCAATGGATTATGTTCCCGGACGAAATCGCTCCCTCCCGCAATCGGCCACGTGTCCCTAAAGGTCAACGTTGCGGCATAAACGACGCGACCGGCCCTATCACTTACGGAAGCGGTGCAGATGCTGTGGCCGACTCTTTCGCTTGGCGTCTCTCGCCATCGACACGCTGCGCGTGGTCCGAGTGACATGCCGCTATTGCAAGTGCCAGCCATAATTATCAGCCATAATCAGAGACAGGTATCGATCGGGGTGGACGCCCAGCTGCTATCGCCGCTTGCTGACGCTCTCTGCCCACAAGTTGCGTTTGGCAATGCGGGCTTCTTGCTCCTCGGCAAGGTATCGAGTGTCGGCCACCGCCAATCCGTGTTTCACCAGGTCCCGTCCGAGATCGATGCCTGCCACGAAGCAGACGCCGAGGTCGTCGTTATAACCGTCCTTGCCCTCGACGATGCAGGATACATCGCCTGAGGCGATAAGATGTTGGATGTGGTCACGCGCATACTTGCCGCAGGGCCAGATTTTGCCAGCGGCATCAAAACACGCCTGCGAAAGTTTGGGGGCATCAAAACCGAGCAATTGAATTCGTTTTTTGTCGTGCCACAGCGTGTCGCCGTCCTCAGCAGACCAATGCTCTCCTGCGGACACCCGGCCACAGGTGAGCACAAAGGCAAGGGTGAGGATCAACCTACACATGGCCGTGCTAAACGCACATCCCTACGGCAGTGGCATCGGTGTGTCGGCGAGCGTTCTGAGATAGGCGATCACGTTCAGCCGATCGGCCTCTTCAGGCACCCCGCGAATATCCATGTTGACGCCGGGCTTCGTCAGCGTGGGACCGGCGAGGAAGATGTTCAAGTCCTCGTAGGTCCAGTTTCCCTCCCAGCCCAGCAGGGTCTTGGAGTAACGCTCGAACTTCGTCGATGCCTTGTCGCGACCGACGACGTTCCAAAGGTTCGGCCCGATGGTGGGAAGTTCCTTTGGCCGCACGACATGGCAAGGGGCACAGGTGCTTGCAAAGAAGGCCGCGCCCTTGGTGGGGTCGCCCTCCGCGAGCCGGGCGGAAATCGGCTCCGGTTTCAGGATGACGACGCCATGCTCCAAAAGGTAGGCGGCGATGTCCTCATGATCATCGTGCTTTGCGAGATGGTAGGCCGTGATGATGCCCGGCCGTTGATTGGGATCGCCCTGGACCCAGATGGTGTTGACGTCAGCGCCCGCCTCGACCAGCACCTTAACGCAGTCAAGGCAGCCACTGGCGACCGCGAGGGTCAGCATCGGCTCTCCCCGCGTCTTGCCGTTGGCGTCGGCACCATGCGACAGAAGCAGCCGGATCATGTCGGCGGCGTTCTTCAGCACGGCAACGGTCATCGGCAGGCCGAGCACCGCTTCCTTGTTGACATCGGCACCACGCTTGATCAGCAGTTCCGCCGCCTCGACGTGGCCGCTGCGTACAGCCAGGAATAGCGGTGTTGCCCCCTTCTCCTGCTCCTCGATGTTAGCACCGGCATCGAGCGCCGCCGTGATTGCAGTAAGGTCGCCGCTCTTGGCCGCCTCGTGGAGCGCACCGCCATGCGCGGTTGTGACGGCACATAGCAAGATCAGGAAGCTTGCGAATAAGCCCCGCATTTCGGCATCCCTCCGCCGATCAAGAAGGAGAATATACCCGATAGGCGCGGGCTTCCAGCGTATATTAGCGTAGGCTAATGGTATATAATGGCCTTGACGACATAAGTTGCCGTTGAGGGCGGCCCCCAATCGATGCATGCAGTCAGGACAAGACAGGCAACGTGCTTTGCAGGTGTGATCGCCACGGCTGCGGCAATTGAGGGAAGTGCGGCGTTAGCCCACGGCCCGGATGAAAATTGGGGCTATCCACCGGCTTGCTGCCACGGCGACCCGCTCACTGGCGACTGCGGGAAAATTCCCAGTTCAACTGTGACGCCCCGGCCAGATGGCTATGTGATTATTCTGCGTCCAGGCGACCATCATAAAGTCACGCATCGGAACCGCTACTTCGTGCCGTACGAAGTCGTAATCCCCTCGGGGGATGAAAACTTCCACATCTGTCTGCATCCCACGGAAGAAGACGAAAACTGCTTCTTCGCGCCAGCGGATGCAATGTGAATGTTCTTCTAGCTTCGCCCGATTGAACCAGTGCCGGGCGGGGCGAAAAAGCACGTCCATCGAAACCTGTGATAAGCCTCGAAACTCATGTGTGGGGTCAGCGTCCGATAGAACGTCATCAGGCGCTCGCAAAAATGATATTGATCATCCGGCGAGGTCTGGACACGCTCTCTGGGAATGAACCACTCCGGCTCTTGTGGCTCGTTTAGATAGAAGGGGCGGGGCGGCCGGACGAAATAGCCGTCTCTTGTCATCCTGACATGGCTTGGATCGATAGGATGACAGTCATTGCCTCCACAGCAGTCGTAGTGAAGAACGGGGTCCGTCTTACCCGTATACCAATCGTGGGCCTCGGCATTGCCGATCAGTGCGAGCCACGCCAATGCGAAATACCGCTTTGACTGCGTCATCGAAATCCCCTCGCAACCTGAATACCACATTAGACATCGCTAATCTTCATTCTTGAGGTCGCATCGGTCGCCGCATAGGTCCGGCGGCCGCCTTGTCTAATCAGCCTCCCGAAAATCCTTCAGTGACGCATGGCGAAGCTTCTCCTCGCCCCTAAGAAACTTAACCCGCCCCACAAGACCCGGCTTGAGCCACTCGGCCTTCTGGGCAGAACTTACTACGCAAAGCTCGTCGAGCAGATGAACGCACGTCTGGCACCCTATCTGCTCAAGCATGGCGGATCGGCAAAGGAGGCGCTGATCGCGGCCGACTGGAAAACGACAAGCGGCGAAAACGGCTGCACATAGCCGAAACTTGCCTTCCGGTCTCGAAACGAAGTTCTCGACAAGCAACCCTTTAGCCCTTTTGAGCGCATTCATCGCTGCTGTTGGTACATTGGACTGTCGGCAGCAATGCGCGAAGCTATTCCCATGCTGGGACTTCATTGCCGTGCCTCATCGGCCTGGCAACTGACCGATCATGTTGCAATCGACCGTGGGGCCGGTACGCTCGGTGTACGCGGCGTGGATCACCCGGTCCTTGTTCATGGAGATTTCACGAACCAGCTTTCGACGGACCGCGGTGGCGAACATCGCGGCGTCGGTGACGCCGATTGCAAACGCGTCCGGTCCGCCGATGACGCAGCGCTCGAAATAGGATTGCAGGCTGGAGGGATCGTACCGCGCAAACCCGTCGGCCTCGCCAATGCGGGGTAGTGCGATAGGCAGCCCGTTGATCGTCACACCTTCCGCGAGAAGAAACTGCCGGATGGGGTCAATGAGTGCTCCGGCATTGTTGGGTCCGTCGCCAGAGACGTCAATAACACGGCGCGCGCTGCGCAAGCCGCTCATTGCGAACAGGCCATTCGCGGCCTGCAACGCGCCGGAAATCGACGTTCCGCGGCCTTCAGTCAACGACAGAGCTGCGAGCCTATCCGCCAAAGTCAGAGCGTCCTCGCGGCTTTCGACAATTGTCCACGGCACGATGACGGTTTGCTGATTTGGCCCGGCCCACTCCAGATAGAGCACTGCGATTCTTCCCAGTTCTCCGGCCCTGATTGCCATCGCGATGTCCGCGTGGCGGAAAGCATCAACATAGCCGTCGCGCTGCACTTTTTGCTCAATTCTGCTCATCGACGGCGAGACGTCCACGGCAAGGATCAATTGCAAATCGACTTCGGCCAGGCCGCCCGCGGGACGGCCCGTCGAGTGAGCCTGTGGCGCTGTCGCGAAGATCAGGGTGAGCAGGAAGGCGCCCGTGAGCCGCAGCACTGGTCTTGCACCCATGGTTGCAGCAATCCGTACTAAACAGTCCATAGCGAACCCCTCTCACCGACAATGGAATGTGAAATTGTCGGTCCGGGGCATTCGCCAAGTCACGAACGGCTTACGATCATTCGCCGAAATCCGCGCTCCCCGCACGGTCTGAATGATGATCAGTCTTCGCAGCGCGAAACCGTGCTAGTATGGGACTGCGGCTTCGTGCTTGAGGGGAACCGGCTTGAACAGCTCGCCGCCCACGACGTTCGTGCTCAACGGCGTGACCGCCGACGTGAGCAGGGAGACCTTGCGCGACCAGTTCAACAGGACAATCGCAGTTCGCCACCAGACCTTCGCGGTACTTCGCCACCTTCTGGAGAACGCTGATCGCGTCATCACCAAGGACGAGCTGATGAAGGCGGTCTGGAATGGGCTAGCCGTCACCGATGACAGCCTGGTCCAATGCATTCACGAGATCCGTGCGGCGCTCAACGACAGTCGCCAGGCCGTCGTGCAGACAGTGCCGAGGCGCGGTTACAGGTTGGTCCTTCCCTCAAATGCCGGACCAAGATTGATTACAATTCTGGCGGCAGAATTGGCCGCCGAAGTCCGGCCCGCAGGCAAGGATGAGCGGAGCATTGCTGCACCTACCCCGGCGTACAGGCAGGTTCTTGATCGGCTGCTGATAAAACATGCCGGTCGTGTCTTCGCGAGCGTCGAAGAGACAGTCCTTGCGGAGTTTGCTGGCCCTGTCGAGGCGTTGCGGTGTGCGAACGAGATCCAGCATGAGGTCGACAGGCGGAACTGCGACATTCCCGAGACAAAGCGGCTGCGCTTCCGCATCGGCGTTGACCTCGGTTACGTCGCCGCCGAGGGCGACCACCGCAGGGGCGAGGCCGTCGAGGTCGCAGCTCATCTTCAAACCTTGTCACGCCCGGGCGGGATTTGCATCACGGAAGCGGTCCGCGCCCAGGCTCAGGACCGCCTCTCGCTGGAATTCATCGATCTCGGCGAGCACAAACTGAAGGATGTCGCCCGTGCCTTGCGCATCTACCGCGTATGTCTTGCGTCCGAGGAACCGGTCAGGTCGCCATTTCGCGGTCTCGATGCCTTCGAATTCGAAGATGCCGATCTCTTCTTCGGCCGAGCGCGGGCGATTGCCGCCTGCACTGCCAGACTGGAGCAGCAGGCAGCAAACGGCACGGCATTCCTGCTCATCTACGGAATGAGCGGTTGTGGCAAGTCTTCCCTCCTGCGCGCTGGCCTGCTGCCGTCATTGACGCGATCTGGAGCCGTGGCAGGCATATCCTTGTGGCGCCGCTGCCTAATCCGCCTCTCCGAAGGACCGGATGCATTCGCTGTGTTGGCTGCGGCGCTGCTTAGCGAAGCTGCTGTGCCGGAACTGGCCTTCGAAGTAACAGCCGCGGAACTCGCTCTGCTTTGCAGGGACACGCCGGATCGAGCCTTGGCGATGATCCGACAGGCACTTCGCAAGGCCGCTGGGCCGGCCCGCTCGCAGATCAGACTGCTTGTTGTCATAGATCAACTGGAGGAGCTGTTCACGACGGAGAAGCAGCCGGTGACGCGCGAGGCCCTTGTGCGGTTCATGGCGGTGCTGGCCGCGAGCGGACTGGTCTGGGTGATAGCGGCGATCCGTTCGGATTTCTTTCACCGCTGCGGTGAGGTCCAAGGTTTCTCGGCGCTCAAGGACGGCCTCGCCAGCTACGAACTTCTGCCACCAACCGGCCCAGAGATCGCGCAGATGATCCGCGAACCTGCGGTCGTGGCCGGGCTCCGCTTCGAGGAGAGTGCCGAGTTGGGGCGGCTCGATGACGTGCTGCAGGCGGCAGCAACTGCGGACCCCGGATCATTGCCGCTTCTCGAGTTTGTCCTCGACGCGTTGTACCAAGCCAGTGGCGACCGACGCGTTCTCACCTTTGCGCACTATCGTGCGCTCGGCGGGCTCGAAGGCGCAATCGCGCGCCGCGCCGACGAAGTCCTGGACTTGCTGGCGCCCGGGATCCAGGAGGCCTTGCCCGCGGTGCTGCGCGCCCTCACCACGGCGAACCTGGGCGATGAAACAGTCACGGCACGTGCAGCGCTGTATACCGAAGTCGCGGGCACTCCCGCGCGATCGGCCCTCGTCAGGGCATTAATCGAGGCCCGGCTCCTCGTCAGCGACGAGGACGCCGCAGGGCATGTCTTCGTTCGTCTTGCACATGAGGCCCTGTTGAGCCGTTGGCCGCGCGCCAGTGACATTGTGAATGCAAACCGCAACTTCCTCGCGACGCGCGAACGCCTGAGGGCTGACGCCCACCGATGGCACCTGGAAAGCAGGAATCGAGAGCTTCTCCTTCCGTCCGGCAAACGTCTGGCGGAGGGCGAAGAGTTGATGCTTTCAAGGCGGGAGGAGGTCGACGAAGCCGTCCTTGAATACATCGAGGAGTCTTTGCGTGCCCATCGGCAGAAGGAGGAGAAGGACCGTCACGCAGAGCTAGCACTGGTCGCGGCCGCCGAAGAGGCAAAACGCGAGCGCCTGGAGCGGGAGGCCGAGCGCCGGAGCCTCGCGGCTGCCGCAGCAAACCGGCTTGCCCGACGGACACGGAACGCCGCTGTCGTGGCAATAATGCTCGCTCTTATGGCGGGTGCAGGCGCATTGGTCGCCCTCAAGGCGCGGGAGGAAGCAAGGGGCCAACGCGATCAGGTGCTGCGCAATCAGTTCCTTTCGCTCTCGTTCCTTTCGGAGCGGTCCGCCGCGGCAGGCAACACCGAGGCAGCGATCCGGTTGGCACTTGAGGCGCTGCCGTCGAAAGAGCAACCCGAGCGGCCATATCTCTTCGAGGCGGAAGCAGCCCTCTACAAGGCTCTGCTGGCGCACCGGCAGATCAAAATCCTCCGCCCTGGCGCCAGTGTGGCGCATGCGGCTTTCAATCCTACAGGTGATCGTGTTGTCACCGCATCCTACGACAAAACCGCAGCCGTCTGGGACATCGCCACCGGTACCGAAACTGCAATTCTAAAAGGACATGATGGGGCCGTGGAGAGGGCCGAATTCAGCCCCGATGGGACCCGTATCCTGACGGCCGCGAGGGACGGCACTGCACGTCTTTGGGACGCCGTCTCGGGAGAGCAGCTCTACATCCTGCGGCCGCTAGGCAATTACCCGACGGCAATCTTCAGCCCGGATGGCACCCGGGTGCTGACGGCGGGGGAGAGCAGCGATGCAACGCTCTGGGATGCCCGAACCGGAAAGAAAGTCTTGGGTGTAAGCAGCGACGCATATACCCGTGCTGCTTTCAGTTCAGACGGCCGCAGCTTCGCGACGGCGGGCAAGCATTTTGTTTCGATCTGGAATACCGCAGACGGCGCGCTGACGCAGTCGATCCGAGTGACCTCCTGGCCCTACACCCTGGCGTTCAGCCCGGACGGAAGCCGGATGGTGGCCGGCCCGTGGGGTTGGCATTCACACCGCGACACTTCCAGCCTTTTCGATTTGTCGAAAGGAACCGAGATCGCAAAGTTGGCCGGCAGCAACAGCGACACACAATTGAACGGTGTGATTTTCAGCCACGGGGGTCAGCGGATCGCCACGGTATCCCTCGATGGCACTGCCCGGATTTGGGATGGAACGTTGGGAACGCTGGATGAAGTGCTCGGCCAAGAGGTTTCGGGGCTGAAGCCTGAGATCGATACAGATGAACGCGATGTGGAGATGAACGGTGCTTTCACCAAGGACGACCGCTTCCTTGCGACGACCTCGATCAATGGGCCGATCCGCATCTGGGACGCTGAACGCGCCTCGTTGGTGACGACGATCGCCGGTCACGAATCCTTGGTCGAGCATTTGGAATTCAGCCCGGTCGACAGCAACATTCTACTCACTGCTTCACACGATGGCACCGCTCGGCTTTGGGATGTCGACGGCGCCCTGACGACCTCGCTCTCACATGAATATCGGCCGACTTTCGCGGTTTTCAGTCCCGACAACGTCCACCTGCTGACCGGCGGCGGTGACAGCGCGGCGCACCTGTGGGATGTAGTGAGCGGGCGCGAGATAATCCGCCTCGACACGCATGAGATCATTCAAAGCGCCTCGTTCAGCCCAGATGGGAGGCGCGTCGCCACGGCATCTCTTGAGGGCGTGGTCCGAATTTTTGACGTGGCCACGGGACACGAGACCGCCCAGTTCCGATCAGATGCCGGACTGATCAAGATCCAGTTTGGTCGCGATGGCAAATCGCTTGTTTGCGCATGGATCAACGGCACCGCGCAACTGTGGGACGCCACGACCGGCACCGAGCTGGCCGCCATCAATACTAGCAGCAATCTGCCGCAAGCCATTCTTAGCCCTGACGGACGTCTGATCCTCTCGGCCAGGGAAGACAATGTGGGACACCTTATGACGACGAGCGGAGTCGAACTACGTGCTCTTGTCGGGCATCAGGATCGCATCACGGCAGGGGCCTTCAACCCTCACGGTCAACTCGTGGCCACGGGCTCACTCGACCACACGGCCCGAATTTGGTCGACCACCGAGGGGACAAGCGTCAGAACGCTGGAGGGACATACCGGCGCGGTGACGGTGGTCGCCTTCAGTCCCGACAGTCAGTCGTTGCTAACCGCTTCGCGTGATGGGACCGCCCGGATCTGGAGCGTCTCAGGCGATCTGCAAAAGGTTCTCAGGGGCCACAGCGGCGCGCTGGACAGCGCCGAATTCAGCCCCAATGGCTTGTATGTCGTGACCACGTCGACCGAAGATCGAACGGTCCGATTATGGGCGGCGCAATCGGGGCGCCAGATTGCTGTCCTTGGCAGCCAGGACGAAGCAACCTTTCGACCGGGCTTTACACGCGCAGCTTTCAGCGCCGACGGCACCCATGTCGCGATTGTTTCCGGCGAACAAAGGGTCAGCATCGTTCGCGTCTTCGAGACGCCCAAGGAGCTTATTGAATACGCCCGGCGTACCGTCCCTCGCGAACTGACCCCTTGCGAGCGGCGAAGCTTCTTCCTTCCTGAAGTCCCTGCAAACGGCACCTGTCCCGGCTGAGGTCGACAGCGGTCAGACTTTGCCCCTTAGGCCGCCTGCTGGAACCGCCACCCGTCCGGCCCCAAACGTGATGACCGAGTGAATCAATCTGGGTCCGGACGGCGTGACGCATAACCGTTGGGTTTGGCTTGCCCGTCGGATTGGCTCGGGTCCGACCACGATCAGAGCGTTCGCTTGTGATGTCTGCTTTTGGAAGCGGCGGAGGGGACCTTGACGGCTGCAATGAGCGCGTTGCTGCCACGTCGTCTTTGGGGCCGACAGACGACTGTCTGGTTTCGGTCACGTCCAGCGGAGAGCTGCCAGTCTGTTGCCGTGAAGAGTTTCGGGCGCCGGCAGGCGTACGAAACTCTTCACGAAAGCGGTCGTTCTCCTCGTCGGCTCGCAGTGCACCTAACTTTGCCGTCGTGTCTCTGTCTCACGTCAATGTGCATTTCGCTCGTTCCTATCGACAGGTTAGCCCGGCTTCTTCGATACGCCAGCGATCAGTTCGTCCACTCTTGACAGGAACAGCTTGAGGGTCGGCGATGCGTTCGCCTTGCTGTAGCCGATAACCAGATCGATCGTCGGCGCTTCGCCCTCCAGCGGACGGCTAACGACGGACCACGGCAGCAGGTTCTTCGCGTAGGCGGGCATAAGTGCCAACCCGCGTGTGGAGGCAACGAGCGACATGGCCATCGCCAGGTTGTCCACCCCATGATGCATTTTGATGTCGAGCCCGCAGCGCCGCAGATAGTCCTCGGTCACCGCGCGCAGCACCGTGGCCCTGTTCGAACCGCCGATGAAAATCTCGCCGGCCAGTTCCCGCGGGTGAATCGCGTCGCGGCTGGTGAGACGATGGTCGCTCGGCATCAGCACGATCAGCGGCTCGTGGTCCACGACCTCGTAGCACAGGTCGAAGGTCGGCTCTGTGCGCAGGAAGGCCGCGTCGATCTGCCCCCGGACAAGTGCCTCGGCGAGTTCGGGCGAATAGTCGCTCGATATGGTGACCTGGATGCCCTTCAACTCGTTGCGCAGCACATGCATGGCCCGCGGCAGCCAGTTCATCTCGTGACCGGTCAGGAAGCCAATGGCAAACGTCTTTCGGGCAGGCTGTGCGGCCTTGCGCGCCGCTGCCACCGCGGCATCGGCCTGCGCCAGCGCCAGCCGGGCATGGTCGAGAAAGGCCTTGCCTGCGGCGGTCAGAGCGATGCCGCGCACGCTGCGGTTCATCAATTTGACGCCAACCTCATATTCGAGATCGCGGATCTGGCGGCTGAGGGAAGGCTGTGCCGTGTGCAGCCTTTTCTCGGCCGCAAGCGTCAGGCTGCCCTCCTCGGCGACGGCGACGAAATAACGAAGATGTCTCAGTTCCATCAGCATCCCATGCCTTGGAGGTATGGAGACCAAGCCTACAAAGTCTTTTTGCGTGGCGCCAGCAGTACCTACCTCCGAGCAAGCAGAAACGATCTGCCACTACCCCAAGGGCTTACGTGGACGCGGAAGCCATATCTCTAAGGACTGGAACCATGAGCACTCAAGTTGTTTTGATCACCGGTGGATTGACCGGCATCGGGCGCGCCGCCGCTGTCGCCTTTGCCAAGAAGGGCTCCAAGGTGGTCGTCGCCGGCCGGCGTGACGAGGCTGGCAAGGCGCTCGTCAAGGAGTTGCGCTCCTTCGGTTCGGAGGCCGAGTTCATCAATGCCGATGTCCGCAAGGAGGATGACGTCCGCGCTCTGGTCGACAAGACAGTCGAACGGTTCGGTCGCCTCGACATCGCGGTGAACAATGCTGCCACCGAAGGCCAGGTCGGCCCGATCACGGACCAGACCGCCGACACTTTTGCCGCGACGTTCGACACCAATGTTCTCGGCGTGGTCTTGAGCATGAAGCACGAGGTGCGCGCCATGCAGGCCCAGGGCAGCGGCAGTATCATCAATATATCTTCGACCTATGGGCATGAGGGCGCGGCCGGAGCCTCAATCTACGTCGGCGCAAAGCACGCTGTCGAAGGCATCACCAAGTCGGTGGCGCTTGAACTCGCCAAGTCGGGAATTCGTGTGAATGCTGTCGCGCCTGGTCCCACCGACACCGGCATGCTGACCCGCTTCACCGGCACTGCCGAGAACAAAGCCGCCTTGGTGAGGACCGTTCCGCTGGGCCGACTCGGCCTGTCCGAGGAGGTCGCCGACGGCATCGTTTTCATGGCGTCGGACGAAGCCAGGTTCATCACCGGCCATATCCTTAACGTCGACGGCGGCCACAGCGCCAACTGATCCTTGCGGGCGCGCGGAGCCATGCTCCGCGTCCGCCTCGCATATCTGCTTGAGTCCCATCACCGGAGGAAATCCCGATGACGCAACACAGCCACCAGACCGCGCCGACGCAGTTTGTGGAAGCTGCCGGTGTCCGCTTCGCCTACCGGCGTTTCGGCAAGACCGGCGCAGTGCCTCTCGTCTTCAACATGCATTTCACCGGCACGATGGATCATTGGGATCCGGCGGTGACCGACGGTTTCGCGAAGGGCCGCGAGGTCATCCTGTTCGACAATACCGGCATCTCGTCGAGTTCGGGAGAAGTCCCGACCTCCATCGAGGAGATGGCCGCAGACGCCGCCGCATTCGTCAAGGCGCTCGGCCCTGCCGAGGTCGATGTCCTCGGCTTTTCGCTGGGCGGCCTCGTCGCACAAACGCTGGCCATAGCCGAACCGAAACTGGTCCGACGCCTGGTGCTGGTCGGCACCGGTCCGCGCAGTGGCGAAGGCATGGCGACGCTGACGCCGGAAGCACAGGAGATATTCGGCGCCACCTACGAAAACCCTGACCATCTTTGGCTGCGGGTGCATTTCTCGCCCTCGCAGCAGAGCCAGGCCGCGGGCCGCGATTTCCTCAAGCGATTCCGCCTGCGGAGCCAGGGTCGTGATCCGGAGGTAAGCGAGAAGGTTGCCCAGGCTCAAATCGAAGCACTCGTGAAATGGGGCGCGCCGCGCAACAATCCATACGAATATCTGAAGAAGCTAGCTCAGCCGACCCTCGTAGTGAATGGCGGCTCCGATGTGATCATCTACACGGTGAACTCGTTCATCCTGCAGCAGAATATCCCGAACGCGCAGCTCATTCTCTACCCGGACGCCAACCACGGCTCGCTCTATCAATATCCCGAACTTTTCGTCCGCCATGTCTCGATGTTCCTGGAGGACGACCAGGGTCGAGATGCGTAGGCGCTCTGCCAGGCGACAATTGCAGGAGATGAAGATGTCCGAACAGGCAAATCCAACAACGAAGACGATCAAGATCCCGGGACCCGATCATCCCATCACCATCAAGCATAACCCCAAGCGGGTCGTGGTCTCGATCGGCGGCGCGGTACTGGCCGACAGCCACAATGCGCTGACCCTTTGCGAAGCGGGCTATCCAGCCGTCCAATACATCCCGCGCAAGGATGTCGATATGGCGCTGCTCGAGCGAAGTGCGCATGCGACCTACTGCCCCTACAAGGGCGACTGCGCATACTTCAGCATACCCTCAGGCGGCACGCGCGCCAGCAACGCCGTCTGGAGCTACGAGGCTCCCTACGACGCGGTGGCGGTTATCAGGAACCACCTGGCTTTCTACCCGGACAGGGTGGACGCGATCGAGGAGCGTCCTAAGGACTAGGCTCTGGCCCCTGCCTGCCGAAATAACCGCGGCCGGCAGCGATATCCAAACCTCTCATCACTCCACACCGATTGGGCAAACCGCTCAGCCGCGCGCCGAGCCGAAACAGTCTCCATGAAGGATACTCGACATGACCAAGCTTTCAGGAAAGACCGCACTTGTCACCGGCGCCTCGCGTGGGTTGGGTCGGGCAAGCGCGCTGGCGCTGGCCAAAATGGGCGCGCAGGTTCTGGTCCACTACAGCAGAGGCGCGAAAGAAGCCGAAGCGGTCGTCGCCGAGATCCGCAAAGCCGGCGGACGTGCCGACACCGTGGCCGCTGATCTTTCCGCGCCGGACGGACCACACAAGCTCGCCGGCCAAGTCCGCGCTGTGGTCGGTGACCGCCTGGACATTCTGGTCGCCAATGCCGGAATCTCGAAGTCGGCGACCCTCGAAGCGACCACGGTCGAGGATTTCGACAGGCTCTTCGCGGTCAACGTCCGCGCGCCGTTCTTCCTCGTCCAGCAGCTGCTGCCGATCATGGGCAAGGACAGCAGCATCGTGCTCCTCTCGTCGCTGGGTGCCCACGCCGCCATCGGGACGCTTTCGGCTTATGCGGCAACCAAGGGCGCGCTCGACACGTTGGTGAAGTACTTTGCTGCCGCGCTCGGCGAGCGCGGCATCCGCGTCAACGCCGTGGCGCCGGGTGTTGTTGCAACCGACATGTCGAACTTTGCCAAGACGGACACGGGGCGGGACTTCGCGCTCAGCATCCAGGCGCTGAAGCGCCTCGCCCAGCCGGACGACATAGGCGATGTCGTCGCCTTCCTCGCCTCCGACGAGTCGCGCTGGATCAGCGGCGACACCGTCCGGGTCGATGGGGGCTCAAAGCTCTGAAGTCCATCGGCCAGCGTCAGGAGCGAACCCGATGTCGCGATCAGTCGTTCAAAGAGACAGGTCATCAAACCGTCCGCAAGGCGGTCCGGACCTTTGGCGCTCGGGCGGCAGGCGAGCTTCTGGGTGTGGCAGGCGTGGTCGCTCACATCTTCTGGAGCAGCGCCACACCGGCCATGACGTAGGAACTCTATGCCGACGAATGGCATCTGACTCATACGGTGACGACGGGCATATTCGCCATCTACCCCATCGTCGTCGTCACCATCCTCATCCTCTTCGGGGACATCTCCAACCATATCGGCCGCCGAACGACGATGCTGCTGGGACTTGGCGCATCGCTTATCGGCGCGTTCCTGTTCGCCGTCGCGCCTGACGTACTATGGCTCTTCGCGGGTCGTGCCTTTCAGCGTCGCTGAATCCGAGGGGCGCTGGCACGGTGTAAACAAATCGGCAAGGGTTGTAGGAACAACGGTTCGAAGCGAGTCCGCCTCTGAAGCAGCACACAACCGCCGCCCTCGCAACCCCATGCTCATCGGAAGAGAAAACGGTTACGGGCAACAGTCCTTCAAGCGACTCCCTTCTTCGCGTTGGAATGATGCGTTTCCTGCCGGCAGCGTACAGGCGTTCTAGCGCATTACCTTCATTCCAACGGCCTGACCTCCTTCGTCCGAACGGCCTATTTTACGAGTCGGATTGAGCGACCGTGGGCTGCCGAGCGCGGCTGAGAACTGGCGTCGACCGGCAATACATCCGCGAAAAGATACCGATCGAACCATGTCGGAAACGCGCGGGCTAGATCGCGCTTTCCAGAAAGCTCGAGCCCCAGCCGTTTCGCTTCGATGAAGCTGACGTCCCCCCGCCACCACGCAACTAGAACTGGTAGCTTTGCGCGCACGAGCAATGGCTCGGGGAACCCTGGGTTCGCCAGACAAAAAGATATTTCGGATGCTTTGAGCAGTAGAAAGCGGGGCTTCATGCCGTCGATCTCGAACCGAACGACGATCGGTCGAGCGGGGAGCGCATCGCTGCGCACGCGCCGCTGCATATCGACGAACAGCGGCTCCGCGTCGAGATTTTCCTTCTCGGACCGACGCGGCAGGAAGCGCTGACCCCATGTGCCCAAGGCCATGACGACGGAGCTGATCTCCTTCCCGGACGCCGTAAGCTCATATTCCGGCCCCGAGTTTCCATCGTGGCGCTCGACTGCGCCGATAGCGATCAGTTCCTGGAGCCTCTCCGACAACATGGTTTTGGAGATGCGAGGAATGCCTCGGCGAATGTCGTTGAAGCGTCGGCTCCCGCAGAGCAGTTCCCGCACCACAAGCAGCGTCCAGCGTCCACCCAAGACTTCATGGGCGCGCGCGATCGAGCAAAACTGTCCATACCCGGCCATCGCGGCAGACTACCAGGTATGGCCGAGTTGCACAGGTCCGGAATCCGTACCCCGGCGCCCGCGATGTGGCTAACGAAAGCAGAGTTTGAGCGGGTCACGCGTTGGCTCCTCGCGCCTGTTGGATTGTGTCGCGACGAGTATTAAGTCTCGTCGGTGACGACGATGATCGTCGGCGCGCCGCCGGAACTGATCGACGCGGCGTGCTCCAGGGCTTCCTTGCCGCCCTTGGACGCTGCACAGCTTTTCAGTGCATCGATCGTCGGAAAGCTTACATCGGACATCAAATGGTAGGGCGGTGGCGCAAACGCCGGCCCAACCACGCGCTTGGTGGCGACACCTGTCGCGCCGATGAGTCTCGGGCCGGCGTAGGAAAGATGCTCGTCATGATAGGCGCGCTCAAACGCCACGGCGTCTTTGGGGATAGGATAGAGAATGAGGAGATGAGCCGACATGGTGCGTTCCTCCATAACCATGAGTGAAGTTGCGAGAGCAGTATGGATTGACCGGCGTTGTCTGTGGGGTATGGAATTCTGACCTTGCTCGTTGAACGCCGCCCGGGTGTGGCGTCGCCACGCGAGACCGAGCCGCTCGGTCGTCTCGGAAGCCGCTATCGCGACGAACAGGTGTGATCGCGGCAAACGATGCGGCGACGCCTGTCGCCGGAGTCCACCGTCGTTCCGCTCCGTCGCTTCGTGCGGGAGAACAGGATGCTACGACGCGTCTTCCGCGTTGCTGCGGCCAGCGTGGGAATGCCTATCGCTTCGGCTTCCTCAGTCTCAGCGTGGCGGCGGTCGATGGCACGGTCGAACCCTCACTGTCGATCAGGCGTACACGCAGAGGCTTTCCTTGACGATCAATGATTTCGACCGGCGCGTCTCTGTCGGTGACATGTTCTTCGCCCCACTGCGTCAGCGCCAGAAACCTCGGCGAAGCGGTCCGGATTACGCACCCAACGCGCCAGCATTTCGGAGCGATAATATCCTCGAACGGCCTAGATAGGAATCGAGGACATTTTTCGGTGCACGGCTCTCGTTGCTTGCCGCGCATCATTTCAGGAGAGCAGATCAATGGATATCAAGATCCCCGAAACACCGGACGCCTGGAACGCGGCCGGCGCCGATTCTCTCCCCGGTCTCCTTGGGATGCGCTTTCGTAAAGTAGAGGCTGATGAAGTTGTCGCGACGCTTGAGGTAAGCCGCGCCGTCGTCGCCTGGCATGGCTATCTGCACGCCGGCACCGTGACGTCACTCGCTGACACCTGCTGTGGTTATGGGACTCTGCGCGGCCTTCCGGCCGGCGCCAGTAGTTTCACCACCGTGGAGCTCAAGAGCAACCTAATCGGAACGGCACGCGAGGGCATCGTGGTCTGTACGGCGCGTCCGATACATAAAGGACGTACCACGCAAGTGTGGGACGCCGAAGTGCGCCGCGAGGCCGATGGCGTCGCAATCGCTTACTTTCGCAACACGCAATTGGTCCTGTGGCCGAAAGCGTGATTGGCACTCGTCGGCTACGCCGCAACCCGGCTCCGTCCGGAGTGGTGTCCGTCGATCGGCTCCGCCGTCGGTCCTCGTGGCTTGTCGGAGCCGATGAAACCGATCCCCGAGGTCGGGGGCTGGAGCAGTGCGCCGCATCACGGCTGCGATGCGCTCCGCTGGCGCTCGGCGCAGCGCCAGTAACGCGGGCTCTCCCCCCGGCGGTCGAGCCTCGAGCCCGGGATGGATTGACCGACCCTGAGGTATCAGTATATACCCGCATCATGAGAGAAACGCGTTGCTACCGGGTCCTTTTGAATCGTGCTTCCCGCAAAGTGTCGGCGCTTTACGACGAAGCGCTAGCGCCTTTGGGGGTGAGCATTGCGCAATTCAATCTGATTCGGGTGATCATCTCGATGGAGCCCGTTTCCGTCACGGATTTGGCTGCCTTTGTTGAGCT